>CAUQMN010000025.1:0-9500 GCA_963518765.1 uncultured Campylobacter sp. | reverse complement strand
CGCGACTTTGCCGATGGAGCGGACTTGGCCGTTTGTAAACTGCGCCAAGATATTGCCTGAATTATTAGTGTGATAATCCTTTAAAATGCCCTCTGGTACGCCGTCTTGAGCGATAGATATACTTTTTGCTTGCGACGTACTGGTAACGCCCGAGTAAATTTGACCCGCAGCCGCAGGAGCGCCGAAGTCTAGCTCGACTTGCGAGCCGTTATTATCTAGAGCGCCTAATGTAGAGCTAACAAGCCTGCCCTCGTGGTCGAAATTTAACTCTCCGTTAGCGTTTGAGATCGTTGCGCCGCTCGCGTCTTTTACGGTTGTCGCCGCTTCCCAAACCGTACCGTTAGCGCCCTGAGGGACGCGTTTTGTTAGCGTTAGCTCTAGAGTATTTTTCGTACCGTCCGCGTTTAAAAGCTCGGTTACGAATTTTTCCCGATTTGCCGCTTCTTTGGTCGTATTTATCTTAGCGGTCAAATTCGGCGCCGTCGTTAGATCAAAATCCCTCTCAAAGCTCCTGCTTATGCTCCAGTTGCCGTTTTCATCGATCGGAGCGCTAAATTCAGCCGTTTTGCCGTTTGCGTCGGTTGCCGTTACGGTGACAAGATCGCCTTTTCTAGGGCGAGTTATTGCGGCGTCAGGCGTAACTCGTCCGCGCAAATTTATAGTTCTAGAAGCATTATCTATGTTGCTCGTATAGGTTGCGGCGTCTACTGGCAGGGTAGCAGGCTCGGTTTTAAAAGACGAGTCGAGATTGCCTTTAAAAGTCACCTTTGACGTCGGTTTAGTCGGCAGATATAAAAACTCCGGTAGGCGAATCTTGCCCTGAGAGCCGATGTCGCCGACGTCAAGGTCGGTCGTATCGGCGCCTAGCGTGTAGGCCTGCGTGACGGCAGCTCGTCCGTTTACTCTACCGAAAGCCTCTATCGCGCCCTGGCTAGGAGTGACTTGCGTTAGCGTATTTTGCGTACCTAGGACGTAGTTGCCTTGATTTGTTACGAGATATCTTTCTTTATCGACGCCGAAGCTACCGGCGCGCGTGTAGTAGGTGCCTGAGCCGTTCGTTACGCCAAAAAACCCCTTGCCTCCAATCGCCATATCTAGGACGTTATCGGTTTTCATAAACGGGCCTTGCTTGTAAAAGCTAAGCGCCGTCGTCATGCCCGTGGCTCCGAGGCCGACTTGGTCTTGGGTCGGGTTGTTGCCAGCAGCAAAGGAGGTTTGGTAAAAAATACTCTTAAATTCAGGTATCGAAGCGGTAAAGCCGACGTTATTTATATTGGCGATATTGTTCGCCCACACATCCATACTAAACCCCTGGGTTCTGACGCCGCTAACGCCGTTATACAGGCTTCTTACCATCGTCCTATCCTTTTTTCGGCTCGGTAAATTCTTTTACTTTGTCGATGCTGACGTATTGTCCGCCGACCTTTACTTGCGCGATGCCGTCGATAAATTTGACGCCTTCTACGAGATAGTTGCCTACGCCGCCGTTTTTGACGTTGCCCGCTGCATCGGTGTAGCTGATCTCGACCGTGTATGAGCCGGCTCTAGCATCGTTGCCCGCGCTATCCTTGCCGTCCCACTCGAAGGTGTTGGCTCCGGCGCTAGCTTGGCCAAATTCTAGCTTTCTTACGAGTTTGCCGGTGCCGTCTTTGATATTTATCGTGCCGCCTTTTGCCGCGCTTTCTAAAAATCCCGCAAATTTGACGCCCGAGCCTTCTTCTTTTACAATGCCGCTGTCGCCGATTTTAGCCATCTTGCCGAGCACTCCGACGGCGTACATATTAGTGCTATTTTTTAACTGATCGGCTAGCTTTTGCATCATTTTGTTCGTATTTTCTTGCATTTCAAGCGAGGCTAGCTGGCTGGTTTGAGTTAGCATTTTTTCCGTATCCATCGGGCTTGTCGGGTCTTGATACTGAAGCTCGGTTAAAAGAAGTTTCATAAAAGCGTCCTTGTCTAGCTGGGCGTTTGGATTGGTGCCTGCGGCCTTTTGTAGGGCGTCCGCCGATTTTTTAGCGGCTTGGTTGTTTACCGTAAAGTTATTGGTTTCTAGTCCGTTTGACATCTTTTATCCTTTAAATTTTTATATCTCAAGCAAATTTGATTCCAAATTTACACGTATCGTGGAACGACGAGCTCTAAACGAGGCGCCGCCGCTTCGCCTTGCCCTGCGTTGTCGGCGTTAAATTTAGAGCCTTTGTAGCTCTTTTGCCCTTGCTCTTTTTTTTGCTGATTTTGATCGCTAAAGTTCATCTCAAGCTCCGTAAAACCCATATTTACGAGGCTGTTTTTAAACTCGGCCTGATTTTGTAAAAAGAGGTTCATCGTCTGCGTGTTGGAGCTAAAATTTATGTGCAGATTGTTGCCGCGATTTACCATCGTGATCTCGACTTCGCCTAAATTTAGCGGATTTAGCGTGATGTTAAATCGCATAAACGGCGATTTGTAGGCTGCGACTTGCTCTTTTAAATTTGAGCTAAAGTTATCAAGCGTCTCGCGCACGGCTTGGAAATTTCTGCTTTGTGCTTTGGCGTTTGAGATTACGTCTTTTACCATCGCGTTTAGCTCGCTATTTTCGCTACCTTCGCTTTGCGGTTCGGTTAGAACTTCCTCCTCGGCGCTCTCGCGCTCCGGAAATAGCAAATTTTGCAAATTTATCTTTTTAGAGTCTTGACCGAGCCCCGATTTTTCGCTTTTTGCGGCAGTTAAATTTAACTCGCTTTCGTCTTTGAGGCTTGGCTTTTCGTCTTTTAAATTCGCTTCTTTCTCGTCCTCGTTTTTTACCGCTTCTTTTATGATTTTGGAGTTTTGGGCCAAATTTTGCGTATCTTGCGCTTTTGCACCGATGTCTTTGGGTTGAGCTTTATTTTGCTCTTCTTGTACGGCGGCTAGTAGCTTATTTAGCGTATCTTTTGGCTCTGGCTCGTTTGCGTTTATGGCCTCTTCGACCTTGTTTTTTAGCTCGCTAAATGCGAAATTTTTCTTAGGAGTTACTGGTTCAAAGAAATCTTTTTTCGCCAAACTCGGAAATTTCTCGCCTAGTTCGTCGGCCTGAGCTTGCGTCACTTCGATATTTTCCAGGCCTAAATTTAGCTTGTTTGCGATCTCGATGAGCTCGTTTAGATTTTTAGCCCCCCTTAGCTCGTTTAGCGTCGTTTCACTTGATAGAGCTTTGGCTAAGCGGTTTTCGAAATTTGGAAATTTGCTGATTTTCTCGCCTCCGCTAAGCATCTCTAAAATTTGCAAGAGCTGCATAAAGGTCGCATTTTCAAACAAATTTTCCGCCGCTTCCTCGCCCAAAATTTCTTTTACGTCCGTGCTTTGGATAGGCGTTTTAGTTTGCTGATTTTGAGCCGTTTGGGCGGATAAATTTACGGCTTTTGCCATCTCTTTTAGATCTTTTTCGCTTAAATTTTCGCCCTTTTTAGCGGCCGCGTCTAGCACCATAGAGAGAAATGCGCCGTCCTCTTTGCCACCTTTTTGCGCGCTTTTGCTCTGTTTTTTCACGCCGCCTTTGATGCTCGCGTCAAATGATAAAATATCGTTTTGAGTTGTCTGCATAAAAACCCTTTAAATTTAGCTTTCATGAGCTATGCAAGAAACGTTCCAGAACGGCTTTATTATTTTTATAAGGAAAATTTGGCTAAAATCAGCCCCATTTTAATAACGGAGAAAAATTTGGAAAAGATACGAAACATCGCCGTCATCGCTCACGTCGATCACGGCAAAACTACGATGGTTGACGAGCTTTTGAAACAATCGGGTACTTTTAACGAGCACCAAACCGTCGGCGAACGCGTGATGGACAGTAACGACATCGAGCGCGAGCGCGGCATCACGATCCTGTCGAAAAACACCGCGATCCGCTACAAAGACACCAAAATCAACATCATCGACACCCCGGGCCACGCCGATTTTGGCGGCGAGGTAGAGCGCGTGCTAAAGATGGTCGACGGCGTTTTGCTGCTCGTAGACGCGCAAGAAGGCGTAATGCCGCAGACTAAATTCGTCGTGAAAAAGGCGCTCTCGCTCGGCCTTCGCCCGATCGTCGTCGTAAATAAAATCGACAAACCCGCAGCCGATCCGGATCGCGTGATAAACGAGATTTTCGACCTTTTCGTAGCGCTTGAGGCAAACGACGAGCAGCTAGAGTTCCCCGTCGTTTACGCGGCGGCTAGAAACGGCTACGCGAAGCTAAATTTGGCCGACGAAAACGTAAATATGCAGCCGCTTTTCGAGACGATTTTGTCTCACGTTCCGGCTCCTAGCGGCGATATAAACAACCCTTTGCAGCTTCAAGTTTTCACGCTTGATTACGACAACTACGTCGGTAAAATCGGCATAGCGCGTATCTTCAACGGTAAAATTTCTAAAAACCAAAACGTGATGCTCGCTAAGGCAGACGGCACGAAAACGACGGGTAGGATTTCAAAACTCATCGGCTTTTTGGGTCTTGAGCGCCGCGATATAGACGAGGCGCAAGTGGGCGATATCGTGGCGATAGCGGGCTTTGAGGCGCTGGACGTCGGCGATAGCGTCGTGGATCCGAACTCTCCTATGCCGCTTGATCCGCTAAAAATCGAGGAGCCTACGCTTAGCGTCGTATTTAGCGTAAACGATAGTCCGCTAGCGGGCACCGAGGGCAAGCACGTAACATCAAACAAACTAGATGAACGTCTAGCCAGCGAGATGAAAACCAATATCGCGATGCGCTACGAAAACATCGGCGAAGGTAAATTTAAGGTTAGCGGTCGCGGCGAGCTACAAATCACGATTTTGGCCGAAAATATGCGCCGAGAGGGCTTTGAGTTTTGCCTCGGACGTCCGGAAGTCATCATCAAAGAGATCGAGGGCGTGCGCTGCGAGCCGTTTGGGCTGCTAGTGTGCGACGTGCCGGACGAGTTTAGCGGCACCGTGATCGAAAAACTCGGACGCAGAAAGGCCGAGATGGTCTCGATGAACCCGACCGGCGACGGACAGACGAGGATCGAGTTTGAGATCCCGGCGCGCGGCCTAATCGGCTTTAGAAGCCAGTTTTTGACCGATACGAAGGGCGAGGGCATCATGAACCACAGCTTCCTCGAGTTTCGCCCTCTCATCGGTAGCGTCGAGCACCGCAGCAACGGCGCTCTAGTGTCGATGGAAAACGGCGTGACGCTAGCGTATAGCCTCTGGAACCTGCAAGATCGCGGCATACTTTTCGTCGATCCGCAGACCAAGACCTACGTGGGCATGATCATCGGCGAGCACAGCCGTCCAAACGATCTGGACGTAAACCCGATCAAAGGCAAAAACCTAACCAACGTACGCGCTAGCGGCTCTGACGACGCTATCAAGCTCGTGCCGCCTAGAAAGCTAAGCCTTGAGCGCGCCCTGGAGTGGATCGAGGAGGATGAGCTAGTCGAAGTCACGCCGACGAACATACGCGTACGCAAACGCTATCTAGACCCGACCATGCGCCGCAGAATGGCAAAAACAAAAGAGTAAATTTTATAAATTTAGCCTGCAAATTGCGCTTTTGCGCGGTTTGCGGGGTACTAAATTTGCCGTGCTTGCAAAAAGGATTTTGGCTTAAGTTTGCCGGGGAATTATTAAGCGATTTTTACGCGCTCGCCCTTTTTAATTTTCATAAATTTAACGACTCAAAAGCTAGGAAAATTCGGCCGAAAGGCAAGGCTGTACGCAGTTTTTATAAGCCGGCAAATATAGCCGAATTTATCAAAATTTACGGCGGTAGTTGAAATGCGAATTTTTTAAACTATCTACAAAATTTAAACGCGCGAAGACACTAAAAGATCGGTTTGCGATTTCCCGTAAGCCGCAGCGGCTGATTACGGCACGAAAGCGCCGCTAACTTAAAAGTGAGGACAAAACCAGTAGCTGGCTCAAATAGACGCGATCTAAGCTATGATTACGCCGTTTGCTTTACCGCAGACGGCACCGGTAATCTCTGAGCCTGCGGGCAGCAAGACGCTCAAGATTAAGCAGCGCAAATCCCGTGCGAAGAGACCGAAATTTCGGTCTCTTTAACTTTAGCCAAACTATAAAAATCGCAAAAAATCTATGCTCGCCAAAATAGGAAATATTATGTTCACGTATTTTTTTAAACGGGATTTATCTTCGCCGCTAAAAGATAACTGGGTCGAGACGCTACCGGAGTACGTCAAAGACGGCATTCTTTGCGCCAAGGAAAATCAATGCTCCTTACGAATACGCGATTGGTCGGCTTTTGATTTCATGATACCAAAACGCATGAAGGGCAAAACCCCGCGTACTAGCGACGAAGTGATCTTGGATTTACGAGATTTATCGCTTTATCCTGATTTGCAAGGACTATCCATCACGACTAATTTTAATTTAATTCAGGTGCGCGACCTTGACGCTCTTTACCGACTCAAAAATTTAGAAACGCTATCTATAAATACGGGAAAAATGCATAAATTCGAGATAGACGTCTCCGAAATAACGGCGCTAAAAGAGCTGGTTTTAGACGGCTATAAGCCCGGCGTTTATAATATCGGCAAAGCCAAGCAGCTAGAAGTCCTCGTCCTATATGGCTACAAAAATAGCGATTTGAGCGAATTTGCTGATTTGTTAAATTTGCGCGATTTGAGGCTATTTTACAGCGAAATAAAATCATTGAACGGCATAGAAAATATGACTAAACTAGAGCGTTTAGAGATTGCTTGGGTCAAAAATTTACAAGACGTTTCGGCACTGGATAGGCTGGAGCAAAAACACGAGATAGGCGGCGTTTTGCTACCGAAGAAATTTAAACGCAAAAATAAAAGCCGATGATAAATACAAATAGCGCAAAAAAGCGATGACGCCAAGAGATGAATTTGCGAACGTGAAAACTCGGCGCGAAATTTTAGTTGCGAGAATTTATGATTTTTCTGCTAAAATCGCGTCTTTACGACTTTTAAACCCGCGGCAAAAATCTCAAATCCGCCGCTAAATTTGCGTAAGACGACTAAAATTTTATAATCAAGGTGTAAAATGGAACTCTCGCATATCATCGTTTTAGCCCTAGTTCAGGGCATTAGCGAGTTTTTGCCCGTATCTAGCTCGGCGCATCTAGTGCTGGTGCCAAAGCTGCTAGGATGGGCCGATCAAGGGCTAGCCTTTGACGTCGCCGTTCACGTAGGCACGCTGGTTGCGATTTTGATTTATTTTAAAGACCGCATAGCCGCGCTTTTGAGAGATTTTTTCGCCTCGATCGCTCAAAAAAAGACGGTCGGACAAAGCACGCTCGTGTGGGCGACCGGTTTTGGCACGATCCCAGTAGGGCTGTTTGGCCTAGCCTTTGGCGACTTCATCGAGCAGTACGCCAGAAACGGCGCTTTGATTGCTATTATGACCATAGTTTTTGGATTAATTTTGGGCTTTGCCGACAAAAAAAGCGGCGCAAAGGACGAAGCCGTCATCACGATAAAAATCGCTCTAATCATCGGCCTAGCGCAGGCAATCGCGCTCATACCGGGCGTTTCGCGCTCGGGCGTGACGATGACTGCGTCACTGATGCTTGGTTTTTCTCGAACGGCGAGCGCAAATTTTTCGTTTTTGCTCTCGATCCCGGTTATCGTGCTAGCAGGCGGTTTGGAGGCTCTTAAAGTCTTTAAGATGTCCGATGCGCTGCCTTGGAGCGACCTTGCTATCGGTGCGGCGATTAGCGGCGTTAGCGCGTATCTTTGCGTGCGGCTATTTATGGCGATGTTGCAGCGCATTTCGATGATGCCGTTTGTGATTTATCGCTTGGTTTTAGGCGTATTTTTGCTCCTAACGTTTTTATAAATCGGTAAATTCGGGCGCGAATTTAAAATTTGCAGCCCGAATTCGCTTTGTAAATTTAAAGCGCAAATTTGACTAAGACGGGTCAAAATTTAGCCTTTCTAAAACCTCTTTTATCCTTGCGTTTCTACTTTCTACGCTATCTTCTTCGCTAAACATCCTATGTTTGCTATATTCAAACGGCGGCAGGTTTTTAACGAAATCATAAATTTCATCAAAGCTTAAAATCTTGCCGTGCAGGTCGTAGCTGGCGTTTAGCGCCTTGCCTTTTACGCTTGCGATATTTGCGTGGATGTGGCCGTAGAGATGGATAGAGCCGTGGTGGCCTGCGTTCCACTCGGATAACGGATAGTGAAAGAGCACGAGGCGAAATTTATCCTGTCCGTGCTGCACGGTTATATCTTTGTATTCGCAAATTTCCTCAAACAGCGCGTTGCCGTCTTGCTTTTTCATGGCTAGCAGCTCGTCTTTATGCTTTTTTATCGCTTCGTCGTGATTGCCTAGCACTAGGACGTGCTTGCCGTTTAGCTTGCTAAAGATGGATATATTAGCCTGCATATCCTTGTGAAAGCTTAGATCGCCTATGTTATAGACCGTGTCGCAGGGATTTACGCGCGAGTTCCAGAGACGAATGAGTGCTCTATCCATCGCCTCTACGCTAGAAAAAGGCCTAAAACACGGATGAAATTTCATGATATTGCTATGTCCGAAATGCAAATCGGAGGTAAAATAAATCATTGTTTTTCCTAAAATGTATTTAAAATTTAACGGCAGCTAAGCAAATCCTTGACGCTCAAATTTACTAATTTGCCTGCTTTTTTGGCTTTTGGATTAAATTTAAGACGGTATAAGCCGTGCGGCTAAATTTAACTATAAGCTCTAGATTTTGAGACGGATGCGGATTACGCAATCTTGCTAAATTTGCAAGCCTAGCTGCATTTATCCTATTAAAATGCTAAATTTATGCTTAAATTTAGACTTACAGGCTTACTTCAAATTTCTCGCCGCTTTTTATCTCCATTATCTCTAGCCTTTTAAAAAACACGGCTCCAACGTCCATCGAAAAGACGTTATTTGCGCGCCCGGTTATCCTATTTTCCTCGCTTGCGACATGTCCGTGAAATATCCTCTTGCCCGTATTATTACTCTCCCAAAAGGGTTCTATACTCCACAGCACGTAGTCCTCGTCCTGCTCCTCTTCGCTTTTGTCGCCGTCAAAGGCCGCGTGGACTAATATGCTTTTTTCAGAGCTTATGACGTGGGGCACATCGCTTATGAAATTTTTGAGCCACGAGAGTGCGAAACTGTTTAAATTTCGCTTGTAGATCGACCTTTTGGTTTTATCGCCGCCGTTTCTAAGCCAAATTCGGTGATCCAGCGAGTCGCCGCCAAAATACCCGTCCATCATCATTTTCTCGTGATTTCCCAGTACGTGGATCAGCGCGTATCTGTTTCTAACTAGCTCGGCGTACTTTTTATAAAGCCCGATCGTATCCTCGCCGCGGTCGCAGCTGTCGCCTAGGATGATTATCAGATCTTTTTTGCTCAAATTTATCTTTTTAAGCATCAGGTTAAAAAGCCCGAGACAGCCGTGCAGATCGCCGAATACGAAAATCCGCGCGTAATCATCTTCGTTTATATGTTTTATCTTTATCATTTTTTGTTCTTGATTTTTAAATTTGCGGAAAATTTTTGGGTTAAGTTTTGTA
>CAUQMN010000024.1:0-9577 GCA_963518765.1 uncultured Campylobacter sp. | reverse complement strand
GACTATGGGTTACGGCCTGCCTGCAGCCGTCGGAGCAAAGATAGCAAAGCCTGAAGATGTCGTCGTAAATTTCACCGGCGACGGCTCGATCCTAATGAACATCCAAGAGCTGATGACCGCCACCGAGATAGATAAGCCCGTCATCAACATCATCCTAAACAACAACTTCCTAGGCATGGTGCGCCAGTGGCAGACCTTTTTCTACGGCGAGCGCTACTCCTCGACCGACCTTAGCCTGCAGCCTGATTTTGCAAAGATTGCGGAGGGCTTTGGCGGAGCGGGCTTCGTGTGCCGCACGAAGGACGAGTTTCGCTCAGCGCTAAAAGAGGCGATGGCCTGCGGCAAAACGGCGGTGCTAGACGTACGCGTGGATAGATTTGAGGACGTGCTGCCGATGGTTCCTGCGGGCGCGGCGATATACAACATGATCTTAAAAAGCAAGGAATAAAAATGAGCATAAGAAGAGTGATTTCAGTCATTGTGCTAAACGAGCACGGCGTTTTATCGCGCATTTCCGGGCTTTTTGCGGGGCGCGGATACAACATCGACACGCTCACGGTAGCACCGATTCCGGGCACCGAGCTTTCTCGTATCAGTATCGTCACTAGCGGCGACGAGCGTGTGCTCGAGCAGATCGTAAAGCAGCTACACAAGCTAATACCGACCTACAAAGTCATCGAAAGCGGTGAATTCGTCGAAAAAGAAATGGCGCTGGTAAAAATCCCGCTAAGCGAAAATTTCGGCGGGCTGGACGCGATATTAAAGGCCTACAACGGCATCGTAGCCAACACCAACGAAAACTACATCGTCGTCATGGTCAGCGACGACGCGAGCAGGATAGAAAATTTCCTCAAAGCTATCAAAAAATTTAACCCAGCAGACGTCGTTCGCGGCGGCTCGGTACTAATGGATCTATGATGAAACTAAGCGAAATTTATAAAATTTTGGGGCTTGAGTTTAGCGGCGAGGAGCTAGAGATCACGGCTCTAAATTCGCTCTCAAACGCCAAAGCTAGCGAGCTTGGCTACTGCGATAGCGAGAAAAACGCTAAATTTATCGAAGACTCAAAGGCGGGCGCGATTTTAGTCGCGTCAAATTTAAAAGAGCTCGTCGGCGCGCAAAGCAGGGCGGTAGTGGTAGAAAACCCGCACCTTGCTTTTGCGATATTGAGCGAATATTTTGCCAGAGAGCTTCTAGCCTCTGAGCCAAAACCCGCTCAAATTTCGCCAAGCGCAAAGATAATGCCAAACGTCTACGTGGGCTCTGGCGCCGTGATCGGCGATAACACGCTCGTGATGGCGGGCGCCTACGTCGGCGATAACGTAAAAATCGGCGCAAACTGCGTCATCCACCCAAACGTCGTCATCTATAACGACACCGTTATCGGCAACGGCTGCCGCATCAACGCAAACGCCGTCGTCGGTAGCGATGGCTTTGGCTACGCGCACACGAAAACGGGCGAACACGTGAAAATTTACCATAACGGTAACGTCGTTTTAGAGGACTTCGTCGAGATCGGCGCATGCACGACGATAGACCGCGGCGTGTTTGAAAGCACGATCGTAAAAGCACATGTAAAGATCGACAATCTCGTGCAAGTCGGCCACAACTGCGAGATAGGCTACGGCTCGATACTGGTCTCGCAGGTAGGACTCGCAGGGTCAACCAAGCTTGGACGTAACGTCGTAATGGGCGGACAAAGCGGCTCTGCGGGACATTTAAAAGTCGGTGACTTTGCCCAGATAGCAGCGCGCGGTGGCGTGTCAAAGGATATCGCTGGCGGTAAAAAATATGCAGGCGCATATCCGATAATGGAGCTGGCCGACTTTTTCAAACTGCAAGCTAAGATCGCTAGGTTTTTTAAAAAGAACTAGAAATTTGACGGCTTTTCATAATCGCCGTCAAATTTGACTATCAAAGGCGTAAATTTGAACGCAAAATCCACAGAAAAAAGCAAAAGAAAAGAAATTTTAAAAGTCATAAAAGAAAAAGAACTGGCCGAATTTAGGCAAAATTTGCCTATGTCAGAGGATAAATTTATACAGCTTTTTGAGATTTTGGATGCCGAGCTTCACGCGCACGGCTGCGATCACAGCCTAAAACTCACCGAGCAAATTCTCTCAAATTTGGGCGTAAAAGACGTTTTGAGCGTGCTTGCGTGGCTCGAAGAGCAGGGTGGATACTGCGACTGCGAAGTGATGATGAATGTGGAGCAAAAATTTGAATATTTGGATGAAAGTTTGTAAATTTTGTTCGCTTGCAAAATGCCGAAAATTCGTGTTTAAAAAACTCACTTTTGCAGTTCTTACCACAAATATCCTCTTTAAAATCAGTTAAATCTCCTGCATTGTTTTCCGTAGTCCAGTGATTTTCTATCCGAACGATCGCGCGCAGCTTCACGTAAGATTTGCGAAATCCTCTGTATTCTCCAGTGTTGTTTTTGAATTCACGTCGCAATACATAAAGCCGTTATTTAAGGCCAATGACGTTTTTCATATTTTATTTTTGCCGCTTTGATTTTCTCAAATAATTTTTCGGTAAATGTTTTTATCGGCACAGCTTTTAATATTTCCTAGGCGGCTTAAATTTTAACGCGAGAAAATTTGAGATGAAGGGGAGGGTCAAATTTAGCAGAAGTGAAAAAATCTAAATTTGACGCCGCAAATTTACCGCGTCAAATTTAAGTCAAAATTTACGCTATTTTTTATAGCTTTTTACGAATTCGCCGATCCTCTCGATACCTTTTTTGATACTCTCCAAATCGGTCGCAAATGATAGCCTAAAGTATCCGTCCATACCGAAACCAACGCCAGGTACCACGGCAACTTTCGCCTTTTCTAGCAGCTCTTTGCAAAATTTCATACTATCAGGCTCAACCTCGGAGCAGTTGATGAAAAGATAAAACGCGCCGTCGGGCTTAAGCACGCTAAGTCCCGGTATAGCGTTTATCATCTCAACGCCTAGATCGCGGCGCTTTTTAAACTCGCCCTTCATATACGTGATATCCTCGTCGGCTTTGCCGAGTAGCGCAGGGATGGCGCCGGCTTGCGTTAAGGAGTTTATGTTGCTCGTGCTTTGGCTTTGTAGCTTGTTTACCGCGGCGTTTAGCTCTTTAAACGGGCTAGCCATGTAGCCAAATCTCCAACCCGGCATCGCGCCGCACTTGCTTAGGCCGTTTATCGTGATCGTGCGGTTAAACATATCCTCGCTCACCGCCGCAGTCGCGACGAATTCGCCCTCGTAGTTTAGCTTTTCGTACATTTCGTCGCTAGCTACGATGATTTTCGTGCCTTTTAGCACTTCGCCCAGCGCCTCCAGCTCTTTGCGGCTATATATCGCGCCCGTCGGGTTGCAAGGGCTGTTTAATACTAAAATTTTAGTTCTAGGAGTGATCGCCGCTTTTAGCTGCTCGGGAGTGATTTTAAAGCCGGTCTTTTCGCTAGTTTCGATAAAAACTGGATTACCGCCGCTAAATTTGACCATCTCCGGATAGCTCACCCAGTATGGGCTTGGTACGATGACCTCGTCGCCCTCGTCGATTAGCGCCTGAAATACGTTAAAAAGCGAGTGTTTGGCGCCGACGTTGGTGATGATTTGATTTGGCGCGTAGTTTAGACCGTTGTCGCGCTTTAGCTTTGCGGCGACCGCCTCTCTCACCTCGGGCGTACCCGCTACGGCTGTGTATTTGCCGCAGCCTTTATCTAGGGCGAATTTTACTTCGTTTTTGATGATCTCGGGCGTGTCAAAGTCCGGTTCGCCCGCGCCGAAACTGATCACGTCCTCGCCGCGGGCTTTCATCTCTTTTGCCTTGGTGCTGATTTCGATGGTTAGGCTCTCGCCTAGCACCTGAACTCTTTTTGATAGCATTTTTACTCCTTTTTATAAATTTAAGATATAGTTTTTAGATAGCCGTTATCGTTTAAAAACAAATACATTTCGCCTAAAATTTGCTTGCGCTGCGAGTCGGTTACGAGTTTTGACTTTTCGATGCGCTCGTTTAGGATATCCTGTATCTCGTAGATGTCGTAGTCAAGATCCTCCATGATATCAAGGATAGACTGGCTTTCTAGCAGGTGCGAAACCTTAAATCCCTCTGCGTCTATCTCGATAGTGGCTTCGGTCGGGTGGGTAAAGAGATTGTGTTTCATGCCCAGCACCTCCTGATACGCTCCGACTAGGAAAAATCCCAAAAAGTACTCCTCTTTTTCCACGTCCACGTCGTGCAAAAACAGAGGATTTTCCTCGTCGTCAAAGCCTATCTCGCCGTCGCTATCGCAGGTGATATCCCACAGAGACGCCGAGCGAGTAGGGCGCACGTCTAGGCGGTCAAGCGGCATGATAGGGAAATTTTGCTTTAACCCCCAAAAATCAGGCAACGACTGAAATAGCGAGAAGTTTACGAGATAGCGTTCCTGCGCCTCCTCTTGCAGCTTTAAAAGCTCGGCATTGTGCTGTTTGGTGCCAAGGATTTTAGCCGCTTTTTTGATGATTAGGTGGGTTAAAATTTCAGCATTCGAGCGATCTTGCAAATCGACGTAACCCAGATCAAAAAGAGTCAAAATGCTCTCCATATGATCGATGCTGTCGTGCAGATACTCTATCGCGTTTGACGGTTTTATCGTGCTTAGCAGATCGTTTAGTTCGGTGATTAGCTGAGGATTTTTCTTTTTTAGTACGAGTTTTTCCTCGGTGTAGTCTTGACTAAAGAGCTCCAAAACGGGCGCGACCAGCACGGCGTGCGAAGCCGAGACGAAGCGGCCGCTCTCGATAAAGATATCAGGCTCCACCTCGTTTCGCTGCGTAGCCATCGTCTTTAGCAGATAGACCACATCGTTGGCATATTCGCTAAGCGTATAGTTTCGGCTCGAGTTTTCCTTAAACTGCGAGTACTCTATGGCTAGACCGCCGCCTAAATTTATGGCTTTTAGGTTTTTCGCGCCCATTTTTCGCAGCTCGGCGTAGATGTTTCCTGCTTCGATTAGAGCCTTTTTTAGCGGGTGGATTTCGGTGATTTGCGAACCGATGTGAAAGTGGATCATATTAAAGCGATCGAGCAAATTCGCCTCTTTTAGCAAATTTACCGCTTCAATTAGCTCGGTCGCGGTTAGGCCGAATTTGGAGTTTATGCCGCCGCTTTTAGCCCAGATACCGGATCCCGAGCTATGCAACCTGATGCGCAGACCGATGTTTGGCTTTGGCGCAAAACGTTCTTTTGCGATGGCGATGATAGCCTCAAGCTCGTTTAGTCCCTCGATCGTTAGCGTGATGTTGTGCCCCATTTCGGCCGCGATAAAGCCGATGTTTATCATCTCTTTATCTTTAAAGCCGTTTACGGTAATCGGCGCGCCTTCGTTGTTATACGCCATCACCAGTAGCAGCTCAGCCTTTGAGCCCGCCTCCAGTCCGTAGCCGTATTTTTGTCCGTGACGGACTAGGTTTTTTACAAAACCCGGATACTGGTTTACTTTTAGCGGATAAACGGCGTTAAAGCTGCCTTTGTAGCCGAATTCGTTTTTCGCATTCTCAAAGCTTTTATAAATTTGCGAAATTTGCTTGTGTATGAGGTGAGGAAAGCGCAACAACAGCGGGCCTCGGTAGCCTTCGCTCCTGATGCTTTTTACGATGTCGATGATGGCGGGTTTTGAGCCGGTATTGACGCAAATTTTACCGTTTTCGACGATGAAGTTGTTATTTCCCCACAAATTTAAACCGTAATCATACATTTAAAATCCTTTTAAGCTCAGTCTCCAAATCAACCAAATCAATCGTTTTTTCAGCCTTTTCGCTTAGATCTTTTAGCCAAATTTTGCCAGATTTTAGCTCGTCCTCTCCGACGCAAAGGCAGATCCTAGCATTTGCGTTATCTGCGGCATTTAGGTGTTTTTGTAGTTTTTTTGGCTCGTAGCTCACGAGAACCGGGAGGCTTTTTCTTAAATTTATCGCTATTTTATAGACCGCGTCCACGCCATCAGCATCCATCGCACCGATATATACGCCGTTTCTTGCGCTCTGGCTCTCGCGGCCGCCTAGGATTTCCATTATGCGCTCGATACCCATCGCAAAGCCAACGCCGTAGCTAGCCTTGCCGCCTAGGTACTCGACCAGCCTGTCGTAGCGTCCGCCGCCCGCTACCGCGCTTTGTGCGCCGATCTCGTTTGAAACGAACTCAAACGCCGTTTTGCAGTAGTAATCAAGCCCGCGCACGAGTTTTGGATCTATCTCAAACTCCACGCCGTTGCCGCTTAAAATTTCTTGCAGCTTTTTAAACTCGCCTGCGCATTCGTCGTTTAGGCTACCGATTATCAGCGGCGCGTTTTCGTAGATTTTTTGACAGCTTTCGACCTTACAGTCTAGCACGCGGATAGGGTTTGTTAGCTTTCTGCGCTTGCAGTCCTCGCAAATTTGCCCCTCGTGCGCGTCTAAAAATTTAACCAGCTTTTCTCGGTATGCGCCCATACTAGCGGCGTCTCCGAGCGAATTTATAAGCAGCTTGGTTTTTATACCCAGGCGAGAGAAAATCTCGTTTATCATCAAAATAACGCTCGCATCCTCATAGACGCTAGGCTCACCGAAGCACTCGCAGCCAAACTGATGAAACTCGCGCAAACGGCCTTTTTGCGGGCGCTCGTAGCGAAACATCGAACCGTGATAAAAGTACCTTCTCACGCCGCCTGCGCGGTCGAATTTAGCCTCGATAAAAGCGCGCACGACGCCGGCCGTTCCCTCAGGACGCAGGCAAACGTCGTTACCGCCCTTGTCCTCAAACTGATACATCTCCTTGCCCACGATGTCGCTACTCTCCCCGACGCTGCGGCGAAAAAGCGCCGTCTGCTCCAAGTGCGGAGCCAGCACAAACTCGTATCCGTAGTTTTTCGCGACCTCTTCGCAGATTTTGATTATCCTCTCGTAAAGTCCCGACTGGGGCGGCAAAACGTCCTTCATCCCCCTTAATGCGCTAATCATTTGCTTTATCCTTCAAATTTTTACTGCGATTGTACTTAAATTTACCTAAATTTAAAGGCTTATCGCGCGATTTTATCGTAAATTAAACTAGATATTTTGCCAATTTAACTTATTTTACGTTACCGACATATCGGCGCAAAAGGGTTTATTATTTTACCGGCTACATCGTAGCTTTTGCATAAACTTGGCAAATGGCGAGGGATGATTTTATAAATAAAAATTTTAAGCAAATATAAATTTAGGATAAGGAACATAAATAACGGATATCTTGTTTTAAATTACGAGTGTAAAAGAGTAGAAAGCGAGATTTATTTTGCCGCATCTTACGCAAAAGCAGCGGCAAAATTTAAGCTTTGATAAAATCAAAACACGGGCAGGATCGCTCCGTCGTATCTTTTTAGGATAAACTCCTTGGTCTCGGGGCTGGTTGCGGCTTTAACGATAGCTTTGATTTTCGGGCTACTTTCGTTGCCTGCTTTGACCGCGATGATGTTGGCGTACGGGCTTTCGGTGCCTTCGATAGCTAGCGAGTCTTTTTTAGGATTCATGCCGATATCAAGGACGAAATTCGTACTTATAGCGGCAAGATCGACTTCATCTAGCGTGCGGGGTATCTGCGCGCCCTCAAGCTCGACGAAATTTAGATGTTTTGGATTTTTTACGATGTCTTTTGGCGTGGCTAGCTCAGCGCTCTTATCTAGCTCGATGAGGCCCGCTTTTTGCAGGATGTTTAGCGCTCTGTTACCGTTAGTAGGATCGTAGGCGATTGCGACTTTAGCGCCGTCTTTTAGCTCGCTTAGGCTCTTTATCTTTTTTGAGTAAAAGCCCAGCGGCTCAAGATGTATCGCCGCAGCGGTTATCAGGGTCGTGCCTTTTGTTTCATTGTGATTTTTTAGATACGGCCAGTGCTGAAAGAAATTTGCGTCCAAATCGCCGTCTTGCGTCGCTAAATTCGGTATCGAATAGTCGTTTATCTCTTTGATGACTAGATCGTAGCCCTCTTTTGCTAGGATGGGTTTGATAAACTCCATGATCTCTGCGTGAGGCACGGGCGAGACGGCTACTACGATAGTGTGATCTTTATCTGCTGCATAGAGGTTAAAGGCTAGCGCCAAACTTGCTAAAATTTTAAAAATTTTCATTATTTTTTCCTTTTTTTATTTTGAAAAACGGCGCTAAAAAGGTAAAAGCTTTTACGCCGTTTTGTTTTTGGAGATTTTTCTCGACTATTTTTGGTTTTTCAAATTTGAGCCCTAAATTTAAGCAAAAAGTGCCTATGGCGATTTTAAAGGCTAAATTTTACGATGGCAAATCGCTCAAATTTGACGCGATCAGAAGCTTGGTATCACCGCGCCTTGGTAGCGCTTTACGATAAAGTCTTTAACCTCAGGAGTTAGTATGGCTTTATCTAGAGCCTTGATTTTTGGGTTGTTTTCGTTACCGGCCTTGGTCGCTACGTAGTTGGTGTACGGGCTATCTTTATCCTCGAGGATTAGCGCGTCTTTGGTCGGTTTGAGGCCGACGTCCAGGGCGTAGTTTACGTTAATAAACGCTAGCGCGACGTCGTCGAGAGAGCGTGGCGTCTGCGCGGACTCCATTTCTTTAAATTTGAGATTTTTCGGATTTTCTATGATATCGAGCGGGGATTTGTATTCGCCCTCTTTGGCTTTGATTATACCCGCTTTTTCGAGCAAATTTATCGAGCGCGTCGAGTCTGCGGCGTTGTTTGAGATAGCGATGATATCGCCGTCTTTTAGCTCGTCTAGGCTTTTTATCTTTTTAGAATACGCGCCCATAGGCTCGACGTGAACGCCAACAGTCGGCACGATGTGAGTGCCTTTGTCTTTGTTAAACGACTTCATATACGGCAGGCCTTGGAAGTAGTTGGCATCGAGTTCGCCGTTTTCGACGGCAATGTTTGGGATCACGTAGTCGTTAAAGATTTTGACGTCGAGTTTGTAGCCCTCTTTTTCTAGGATCGGCTTTACGACCTCTTCTAAAATCTCGGCGTGAGGTACGGGAGATGCGCCTACGGTGATGGTTTTGTCGCTAGCATACAGGCCGCTAGCTAAAAGCGCGCCAAGAAGTATTTTTGAAAATTGCATTATTATTCCTTTTTTGATAAAAAACGGCGCTAAAAAGGTAAAAGCTTTTACGCCGTTTTGTCTTAAGAGCTGTCTCTAAACTAAATTTGGATTCGTCTTTTCGTTAAATTTGCCCGCGCCGCTAAATTTGAGCGGGCGGGGCTAAATTTGATTAAAACGTCGGGATTATCGCGCCTTTATATTTTTCCTCGATAAATTTCTTTACCTCCGGGCTCGTGACGGCTTTGTCTAGAGCTTTGATTTTCGGGCTATTTTCGTTGCCGACTTTGACCACGACGTAGTTGGTGTACGGGCTATCTTTGCTCTCAAGCACGAGCGCGTCTTTTGTCGGGTTTAGATTGGCGTTTAGAGCGTAGTTCGTGTTGATAACGGCGATGGCGACGTCATCTAGCGTACGAGGAACTTGAGCGGTCTCGATCTCTTCAAATTTTAGCTTTTTTGGGTTTTCCGTGATATCAAGCGGTGTTTTTAGAGGGTTGTCGTTTAGCTTTATTAGACCTGCGCTAGCT
>CAUQMN010000023.1:0-9588 GCA_963518765.1 uncultured Campylobacter sp. | reverse complement strand
TGGAGCAAATTTTAACCGAAGCCAAATACCAGCACTACATCGCCGAGCAAAAAAGCCAAATAGAGCGCATGAAAGATATGCTGCAAGTGCGTATCCCCGATGGTTTTAGCTTTCGCGGTATCAGCGGGCTAAGCAACGAAGTGGTCGAAAAACTGGAAACCTTTAATCCTCCTACGCTTTTTGCCGCCAGCGAGATTAGCGGTATCACGCCCGCAGCGATAGATATTTTGCACATTTATATAAAGATGAACGCTAAGGAGCCGCGGTAAGCCGCTATAAAATGCTATTTAATAAGGATGAGCGTTAAATTTGGGGCTAAATTTAACGCTTCGCCTTTTTTGCGTTTTAATTTTACGAACCCGTCAAATTTAATCGTATCTGCTAATCTCGATCAAATTTCCGTCCGGGTCGCGCACGTAGATTGAGCTTATCGCTCCAAGCGCGCCCGTTCGCGGCACCACCCCCTGCTCTACGGCGATACCCGCAGCCTCTAGCTCCCCTAAAACCGACTCAAGCGGCGTATCCGTAAGCAAGCAGATATCGGACGTTCCCACGTTTGCATTCATGGCGTTTGGCAAAATCTCCTCGCCTTTTACGTGCAAATTTATCTTTTGCGAGCCGAAGGCCAGAGCCTTGCGTCCGTTTGAAAAATCAATCTCCCGCATACCCAGCACGCGCACGTAAAAATCAAGCGTCCGTTGTAAATCAGCGACCGTTAAAACGATATGATCGATCGAAGCAATACGCATAAATTCTCCTTTTAAATCAAATTTAACCAAGCATCGTGCGCTAAAAACGGCAAATTTAACGGCGTAAATTTAAAGTCCTTCGGCGTTAAATTCGCGGCACGGTAAATCAAGGAGAATAAAACCGAATTTAAATTTAGCCGACCCGTAAAGCGCCAAATTCAATCATCCAAGCCAGGTTACTCCCGAATTTTACCCGCAAAAGCCTCAAAAAGTCAAAATAGTAAATGATTATTTAAAAAATAATTTAAATATCTAAACTATTTACAGGAAAAATAAAATTTTAATTTTCATAAGAGTATAATGGCGAGTATTTTTTAAAAACTGCTGAAAGGAAGGTAATGTCCGTAAAACAAGAAAGACGAGATTTTATCGGTTTGGCGTTCGGGGCGGTGGCCGCAGTCGGCGGCGCGGCGACCCTCGTAGCCGTCAAAAAGACCTGGGATCCGCTTCCTAGCGTTAAGGCGGCGGGATTTACGACCGTAGATCTCAGCCCGATGAAAGAGGGCGAGATGCGCCAAATAGAGTGGCGTAAAAAGCCGATATTTATCCTAAAAAAAGACGCTTCGATGGCGCCTAACGACAAGCGCGACGTCGTAGTAGACGGCGCCAGATATATGGTGGCGATCGGGCTTTGCACGCATCTTGGCTGCATCCCGGAGTGGAAACCGGGCAAGCAACTTTTCGTTTGCGCCTGTCACGGAGGCGAATTTAACGCAGACGGCGTAAATACCTTCGGCCCTCCTCCGCGCCCGCTAGACATACCGCCGTTTAAGATAGACGGCACGAAACTCGTTTTGGGCGAGACTAGCCCCGAATACGAAAAACTAACGGCTCAAGCGTAAGGAGGGGAAGATGCACATCAGAAAATCAACGGGCGTTTTAGACTGGCTAGATCAAAGGATCGCCCTAAACAAGCTAATGAAAGTCCTCGTCAGCGAATACTGGATACCGAAAAATATAAATTTCCTCTGGGCGATGGGCGTTATACTCACGACGCTTTTTGCGTTGCTTATTTTTACCGGATTTATGCTAGTTATGTACTATAAACCGGATATAAATTTAGCCTTTGACAGCGTAAATTTGACTATAATGAAAGAGGTCGAGTACGGCTGGCTATGGCGCCATATCCACGCAGTTGCGGCTTCGGTCGTATTTCTTATAATCTACATCCACACCTTTACGGCGATTTACTACGGCTCTTATAAAAAGGGCCGCGAGATGATTTGGATTAGCGGCATGCTGCTTTTCATTTTGTTCTCCGCCGAGGCGTTTAGCGGATACATGCTGCCTTGGGGACAGATGAGCTACTGGGCGGCGATGGTTATTACGAATTTATTCGGCGGCATCCCGGTTATCGGCGATGCGGTAGTCGAGTGGATCAGAGGCGACTATGCCGTTAGCGATCCGACTTTGACGAGATTTTTCATGCTTCACGTCTGCTTGCTACCGATCGTGCTTATAGCAGTCGTCGCGATACACTTTTATACGCTTCGCATTCCGCATGTAAATAACGAAACGGGCGAGGAGATAGACTTCGAAGTAGAAGCCGAAAAATACCTAAGCGGCGATACGAAAAACGCGAAAGTCATTCCGTTTTGGCCGGGCTTTTTGTCTAAGGACTTCATGTATATCGGCTTTTTCATGATTTTCTTTTTCTATCTCGTGTGCTTTCATTTCGACTTTGCGATGGATCCGATAAATTTCGAGCCTGGCAACCCGCTAAAAACGCCTCCGCACATCTACCCTGAGTGGTATTTCTTGTGGCAGTATGAAATTTTACGCGGATTTTTCTTCGATATTTTTGGATTTAAAGCCTACAATATCGGCCTTATCGCATTTGCGATCGCGGGCGTGGCGCTATTTTTCATGCCTCTTTACGACAGAAGCGACGTCGTGGCTCCGGCTCACGAGAGAAAGGGCTTTTTCGTATGGTTTTGGCTATTAATCGTCGATATGATTATCCTCACGATTTTTGGCAAATTGCCTGCCGACGGCGTAACGCTAGGCATCTCAAACGCTTGGATAGGCTTTTTCTCGACGATAGCGTTTTTTATCCTACTTTTCGTAGTCTTGCCTATCATAACGACGCTTGAGAAAAAAGGAGCGATGAAATGAAAGAACTAAAAATTTTTATAATCGTAGTCGCGCTTACCGGCGTAGCGTACTGGGGCATAGAACCCTATGCGCATCACGTCATGCATCCGCACGTAGCCGCAGCCGACTACGACCTGGGCGCAGAGGACGTAGCTCAGGCTAAATCCGTAGTAGAAGCTAGACAAAAAGCTCTCGATGCCGCGCAAGCTCTAAACGACGAAAAGAAAATCGCCGGAGCGAAAAAAGATTTAGAAGAAGCGAAAAAATCTCTTGAGGATTACACGGCGTTTTGGAAAGAAGTAAAGGCTATAAATTTAGCCAAAGGAGACGCCGCTAAAGGCGCGGAAACTTTTGCTAACGCAGGCTGCACGGGCTGTCACGGCGTAGAGGCCGCAGGTATGCCAAACGCTCTAAGCGCCGCCGAGCTTAGCGAAGCTCACGGCGTCGTACCGCCTGATCTTAGCACCGCTGGAGCGATATACGACGAGCATTTCCTAGCGGCTCTTATAAAAGACCCGACCAAGGCGCTAAAGCTAACGCATAAATTTAACGACGAAAAGCCTTATCCGATGCCGGCCTTTTTCGGAGCGGGCGGAGAAGATCCAAATGCCGAGATCGCCGATATAGTCGCGTATCTAAAGTCTATCGCGCCTAAAGAAGTCAGCGACGAGCAGGTATTTCGCGACGCATGCCAAAGATGTCACGACATGAAATACGAAAACAAATACGCGCTAAGCAACCGCGTAAAATTAGCCGCGTATATGGGCTCAAACCCGCCTGATTTGTCGATGATGATTCGCTCAAAGGGCGATGATTATCTGCATAAATTTATAAACGATACGCAAAAGATGCTACCAGGCACAGCTATGCCTCGCGTAGGGCTAAGCAAGACCAGCGAGGATCAAATCGTAGCCTACATGCAAAAAGCCGGCGACGCTAAAAAGGCCGAGCGCGAAAGCCTAGGCATAAATGCGATGATTTACTTTTTGATTTTCGGCATCTTCGGATGGCTTTGGAAACGCAAAGTTTGGTCTAAACTGCATTAAAGTGTGAGCCCGCTCTTCGGGCTCTTTTTAAATTTAGCGCTTCGCTTCCTTCTTTTTTTAAATTTGCCCCATTTTTAAATCGCAAATAGTTTTAGCCTATTTGATCGCTTACCGCCTAGCTCAAAGCCGAGTTTAGCCGCGCCGCTCGCCCAAATTTAAACGTTTTTTAGATTCGTCCGCTAAAATGCGTTAAATTTTAAAAGGAAAAAAGATGAACAGAGCAGAATTTCAAAAGCTAAATTCTAGCGAAAAACAAGACGCGATGCTAAAAATATCCGCCGCATATCCACAATTTAAATTTCTAAATTTAAGCAAATTTGCGTGCGACGAGCATAGCTTTGAGACGGGCATTTTTGATTTTGAGGGGAGCGAATTCGTTTTTATCCCCGGGGACGAGCCCGAGCTTGGCTGGGATGATTTTGCCGTTTTAGATGAAATTTCGGCAAAAGAGATTAAAGAACGATGCGACTCTTGCCACGAGGATCAAAGCCTGCGCGAATTCGTAGCAAAACAAACCTCGCCGCTTCGCCGCGCTAAAATCCCCGCTATGCTAGCCGAAAGAAAACCCGCCGAGCTTAGCTGGTACGAAGTAGATTTAAGCGATGAAAGGCTTAAAATTTACGCAAACGAGATAGAGAATTTTTCGCGCGGTCAAGACAAAGATATTTCTGAAATGACGGTTTGGAGCGCGATAAAGTTAGTTCGCGAAGACGGCAAAATTCGCGCGTTTTTGTTTAACGACGTCACGCACGAGGAGCTTGAGGCGAATTTACGCAAAAACGGCTTTAGTCTACCCAGCCAGGACGAATGGGAATACCTAGCCGGATGCGGCGCGCGCACGCTTTGGCGTTTTGGCGACGAGCCGGATCCCGACAAGGTAGCGTTACCGCACGTTAATCAGCCCGAAAATCTGGAATTTTCGCTATTTGAGCCGAATTTATTCGGGCTATTCATCGCCTTTGATCCTTACCCGGTCGAGCTTGTAAGCGCGCCGATATACTTTAAAGGCGGCGACGGCGGCAGCGCGTTTTGCGGCGGTGCGTCGCTATTTGAGTGCCTGCTGCCCGTCTCGCCTTTTTACGCTATGAGCGAGGAGATGCGAAATGATTATTTGGAGTTTTTGGACGACGGCGATATCGACAATGCGATTTACAGGCGTATTTTTAGACTTTGAAAAAGACGCTTTAGTCGCTGGCGTGCGCAATTTTAACGCCGATTAAAGATATCTCGCCGCGCGTTTTAGCTTAAATTTAAGTCGCTATGCAAAGGCTTAAGTTAGCCTAGGTACCGAGATTTTGCGAAATATAAATTAAACTCGTACGCTACACCCGCTTTGCAAAACGTTTTTGCGCTAGTTTACGACAACCGCGGAATTAAAATAGGCGCAAAACGATAAATTCGCCGCAAAAAGCCGAGCTTGCTTTCGTTTTTCATTGCTTAAATTCTCGTAGATTTATCCTTAGATGCTAAAATCAGCCACCGTTTTTCATAAATTTTATCGAAAAGGAAAAATATGGCTAAATTTAAATTTTTTGCGACCATCGCGGTGCTTTGCCTCGGACTAAATTTAAGCGCTAGCGAACTGGAGGGCAGATGGAGCATCGTCTCGGCAAACATAGACGGGCAGGAGGTGCAAACAGCGGGGCAAAAGTGCTTTGAAGATTCGTTTTTTGAGGTTAGCGGCCGCGAGGCAAAGCTAGGCCTTAGCTCCGTAGGCGAGGATGGCGCATGCAAAAGCGGCACGGCAAGCTACGCCTTTAAAAGCATGGGTGCTGGCAAATACGCGCTGGGTCCTATCGGCGAGTTTTGGCTAGAAAAAGACGCGCTAAAGATGAAGCAGTCCTTAGACGGCGGCAATTTTATCGTCTTTTCTTTCAAAAAAGACGCGGCCGCAAACAAAGCCGCGGCAACGGCAACCGGCTCAAATTTGAGCACAGACGAGCTAGAGGGCAGATGGGAGATCGACTCGGTCGCAGCACAAGGGCAGACGTTTAAAACGGCTGGCCAAAAGTGCTTTGAGGATTCGTTTTTCCAGATAGCAGGCGGCAAAGCCATAGTCAGTATCGTAGCGGCAAATCCGGACGGCACGTGCAAGACGGGCGGAGGAGAAAGCGGCTACAAAAGCCTTGGCGCAGGTAGGTACGCGCTAGATAACGATGCGGGCGAATTTAGGCTAAAAAACGGCTCGCTCGAATACGAACAAAGCGCGGGCGGCATCGTGTTTACCTTTAAAAAAAGCCGTGCGGCACAGGCTAGCTCAAATCGGGCGCAAGCCAAATCAAGCTCAAATTTAGAGCCCCAAAAAGACCCTAGCGTCAAGCATAGCGACGCGGGAGCGAACAAAAAAGGCACGGGCGTGTTTGCGGGCAAGTGGTTTTTCATAAACACGAACATCGACATCGCCTTTTACCTGCGCGACGACGGCACGTATTGCGACGACCTTAGCAAGCCCGACTGGCGCACGCGCATCGACGGCACGTATAAAAAAGACGGCAAAAAAATCGTACGAACCGCCAACGACGGCGAGCAAAGCACATATAGCTGCGAGAATGCGGATTGCACGTTTTTGTTGAGCGACGGCGGATACCATCTCTTTAACGCTCAAATCTTGAATGAGGTGCCAAAGGGCAGCTACTCATTCACCTCCGTTGGCTCCATGTCCCTTTACAACGCCTCGGGCGATTTGGACGTCGTTGGCGGCGGCGTGAGCGGATACTATGACTTCGACGGCAAAGGCCGCTTCAGGGACGGCAGTTTGGCCTACTCCTCCGCCGCCATGAGCAATGTGGGCGGCGGCGGAACAAGATCTAGCAGTAGCGCGGGCTCATATACGCTGGATAGCGGTGAACTCACGCTCAGATACGACGACGGACGGACGCAGCGACATAGCTTTTTTTACATTCCGCCCACTAGCGAAGGAAAAGCGGGCGGAGCGGTCGTCGACGGCGCGATATATTTTTTGGACGAATAGCAAAACCAGGGCAAATTCGTCGTATTCGGTAAATTTGCGGACGGGTTCGCGCAAACCAAGCCTAAATTTATGAAAGGAAAAACATGGCTAAATTTAAATTTTTCGCAATCCTCACGGCGCTTTGCCTCGGGCTAAATTTAAGCGCTAGCGAGCTGGACGGCAGGTGGGGCATCGTTTCGGTTACGGCGCAGGGACAGACGTTTAAAACGGCCGGACAAAAGTGCCTCGAAGACTCTTTTATCGAGGTTAGCGGCGATAACGCGCGCCTAAGCCTAAGTAGCGCGGGCGACAGCTCATGCGAAAAAGCCGAACACGACTTCGCTCTAAAAAGCCTAGGCGGCGGCAGATACTCGCTTGGCGGCGGCGAGCTACGGCTAAATAACGGCTCGCTCGAATACAAACAAGGCGCGGACGGGCAAGAGGTCGTATTTACCTTTAAAAAAGACGAGGTAAATTTAGCCGGCATCGTAAACGGCGCCGTAAATCAAGCAAGCCTCGGCGGGTCAAATTTAAGCGAGATCGAGGGCAGATGGAAGCTAGTCTCGCTAAAGGCGCAGGGGCAGAGCTTTAAAGTCGCGGGACAAAAGTGCTTTAGCGACTCGTTTTTTGAGATCGGCGGCGATGAAGCGACGGTAGGCATCGTGGGCGTAAACCAGGACGGTTCGTGCAACAAGAGCGCCGGCAAAAGCGGCTACGAAAGTCTAGGCGGCGGCAAATACGCGCTTAGCGCTAAAGGGCTGGGCGAGTTTTGGCTAAAAGACGGCATGCTCGAATACAAACAAGTCGCGGACGGGCAAGAGGTCTTGTTCATCTTTAAAAAAAGCACAAGTAGCGCGCAAGAGAATGCAAATAAATCAAGCTCAAATTCGGCCGAACCCGCAAAAGACCCGAGCGTCAAACACAGTAGCGCCGGGGCAAGCAAAAAAGGCTCGGGGGTATTTGGCGGTACAAAATTTAACATGCTTTTAAATACGAGCGAGGATTATTCCTTTTACCTACGCGACGACGGCACCTACGCTAGTCGCCTAGAAAAGCCCGACTGGCGCACGCGCATCGACGGCACGTATAAGGTCAAAGACGGCATCCTAACGATAACCAGCAACGACGACTACGATACGAGCTACTACTGCGAGAACGACGACTGCACCTTCTTGTGGAACTCCATCGGTACGGGGTATTATATGTTTCAGGCGCAAATCTCAAGCCAAATGCCAAAAGAGTGCTTCTCGTTTCGCAAGGATAGCTCGTCGTCCCTGTACGGCTGGTCGGGCGGCAGCGATACGGTAAGCGTAGGCGTGAGCGGATACTACTGCTTTGACGGCAAGGGGCGCTTTAGCTCGGGCGGATCGTCGTATGCTACGGCAACCTCGGGTACCGCCGGCGGGGGCATAGGCGGGGGCAGCTCGAAATCACGTAGCGACGAGGGCTCATACACGCTCGATCAAGGCGAGCTAACGCTAAAATACGACGACGGTACGGTCGTTCGCCACAGCTTTTTCTACACTCCGCCGCTAGTCAAAGATAACAAAGCCATGGCGATCATCGACGGCGAGGTTTATCGGTAGTTTCGTTTTTAGTCCGCCTTTACGCTTGGCGGACTGCTTTTTAGCTCGCTATTTTGCATTTTAGCTTTTTAGCGCATTTTGATCAAAGGGCTTTTTGGAAGCAAGAAAATTTACCCTAGGATTCACGCGCAGGCCTTTGCTTTTTAGCCTACTTCTTAGCTAGCCGAATTCGTCTTTAGTTTTTGCTCATTAGACGGAGTTTTGTCTTAAGCTAGGAGTTGCTTTTATGACCTTAGGTAAAATTTTAAGCCCGGGGCTTAATTTTTTAAGCCGCCGCCGTTTTATCCGTTATATCGCTAAGCCGCATAAACGGTATCTACTTTTAGCTTGCCCAACCAAGATCTTAAGATAATACGCCTCATCTACTATGAGAAACTGTCAAATCGACACCCCTCGCGCTCCAACCGCGATAATCCAGAAATTTTATTTGCATCCTAAGCTAAATTTAGCAAATACTCGGCAAGGCAAATATAGTGCAACCACCTAATCTAAAGCTGGAAATATTGCCGCATTTCTAAGGTCGCAAACCCTCTTGGCATACTGCTAATAAAGCGCAGTTAAACGGCTTTTCCATAAATGATGGCGATTTTGCTCGTATGCTACGCTCTTACTCTTGCACAAACAGGGTCGTTATGCTTAGCTATTTGCGCCGATAACCGTACGAAGAGCGTTAGGTTTATTTTAGATGGCGGCGATAATCTTGCCTAAAGCAAATTTAAATCGGCGGCTTACACCTTCCGTATCTACGTATCTATCTAGGCCCGTGTTCTAGCCAAAAGAGTAGCCAAACCTTGCCGGCTGAAAGATAAATTTAACGTTTTAAGCAGACGTATGATACCCCTTAAATTTTACGACTTTTAATTCTCTCTTGTATTTAGCGAGCATTTTATAAAACGCCGACTAAGATTTTAATCGAATTTTAGCCTGCAAAGCCCTTAAATCCTAAAGACGGGGTCAAAGCCCTTAATTTATAACTAGAAACTTTACGGAAGACGTTTCAACGAAACTGCATAAAATTTAAAGATGATTTGAGTTAAAAACTTAAGAAAGTCGCTTTTACTCTCGGGTAGTTTTTAGGGGCGTATCATACAAATTTGATTAATATATTTAGCATATCTTTATCCGCCCCACTTCGCTCGTAGCCTTTCAGGAATTGGCGGCAA
>CAUQMN010000022.1:0-9721 GCA_963518765.1 uncultured Campylobacter sp. | reverse complement strand
TGATGCTCGCAAAGGCTGTAAAATTCGATATCGCGCACGAGCACCATTTCGTTATTTGAGCTATCAAACAGCGCGTCGTTTAGCACGACTTTGGGGTCCTGAGAGTAACCGCTCGTTAAAAACTCGTAAGCTTTAAAAACGCGCTCGGGAGTTTTAGCTAGCCCCTCTCTGTGCGGGTCTTCGCCGACTAAATTTAGCATCTGCTCGACGCAGCTTTCAAACTTTTCTTTTTTTAAATCCTCGTTTTCTAAATTTTTTTGCATTTGCGTTCCTGATTCATTTCGCCTGTGTAAATTTGATAAACGATTTTACTTAAATTCGCCTTTCGCGCGCTTAAATTTATACTATGAATAAGGAAAATTTTGCTACACTCTAGGAAATTTTTATTTTTTAAAGGAATTTAATGCAAATCAAAACCAAGGCGATCGACGCCGTAAACGCTTCACTAAGTGCGAAAATACCGAGCGCGGACGTAAAAGCCAAACTCGAAAACGCTGCTAAAAAAGCTGCGAAAAATATGAAAATAGACGGATTTAGAGCGGGCAAAGTACCTGTGAACGTGGTGCTAAAACGTTACGAAAAAGAGCTAACCGCCGATGCCGAGCAAGACGCGCTAAAAGACGCGATCGACGCAGGTCTAAAAGAGCTAAATAGAAAATTTGAAGAGGTTATCGGCGAGCCGATCGTGACGAAATTCGACAGGGGCGAGAGCGAGATCGACGCAGAGATCGAGCTTTCGTTTAAACCGGTTATAAACATCGACGGCTACGAGGAGCTAATAGAGAGCGTCAGCGCGCCGCGCGTAACGAAAAAAGAGATCGACGAGAGAAAAAACGAAATTTTAAAAATGATAGCTCCGCTAGAAAAAGTGGAAAAAGCCGCGCTTGAAAAGGGCGATTTTGCAAAATTCGACTTCGAGGGCTTCGTAGACGGCGTTGCGTTTGAGGGCGGCAAAGCCGAAAACTACCTGTTAGAAATCGGCTCGGGTCAGTTTATACCTGGCTTTGAGGACGGCATGATCGGGCTAAAAGTCGGAGAGGAGCGCGACGTGAAAGTTAAATTTCCAGCCGAGTACGGCGCTGCTCACCTTGCGGGTAAAGACGCGACGTTTAAAGTAAAACTACACGAAATCCAAGGCAAAAAAGTGCCTGAAGAGATCGACGAAGAGACGCTAAAACGCATCATGCCGGGCGAAGAAAAGGTAAGCGTCGAGCTATTTGAAGAAAGACTAAAAGAGCAGATCAAAGCCGAGAAGCACGCTAAAAACGTAAACGAGGAGCTAAAGCCTAAATTTGCAGACGCAATCGTGGCTAAATTTAACTTCGACGTGCCGAAAAACATCGTAGAACAAGAGATGGATATGCAATTCCGTGGCGCTTGGAGCAGCTTTACGCCTGAGCAGATGGCTAAATTTAGGGAGGATAAAGACGCTCTAACCAAACAGCGCGAGACATACCGCGACGACGCCGTAAAAAGCGTGAAGCTAACGTTTATAATAGACGAGCTAGCGCGCCGCAGAGGCATAAAAGTAAGCGATCAAGAGCTGATCCAGGCGGTGTATTTTGAGGCGTACCGCTCGGGCGTAGATCCGAAACAGCACCTTGAAAACTATAAAAATCAAGGAATTTTACCTGCTATCAAAATGTCGATGATCGAGGAGAAGCTATTTAACGAGATGTTCGCGCTAAAGAGCGAAAAAAACGATAAAAAAGAGAAAAAGGCGGAGTAATGAGCTACTACATCCCCTACGTCATCGAGCGCACGAGCAAGGGCGAGAGAAGCTACGACATCTACTCGCGCCTGCTAAAAGACCGCATAATAATGCTTAGCGGCGAAATCGAGGACGGCATGGCGTCTGCGATCGTGGCTCAGATGCTGTTTTTAGAGGCCGAAGATCCGGACAAAGACATATATCTATATATAAACAGCCCCGGCGGCGTGATAACGAGCGGATTTAGCATTTACGATACGATGAACTACATCAAGCCCGACGTCTGCACGATCTGTATAGGTCAGGCGGCGTCTATGGGCGCGTTTTTGCTTAGTTGCGGCGCGCAGGGCAAGCGTTATGCGTTGCCAAATTCGCGCATCATGATCCACCAGCCTTTAGGCGGCGCGCGCGGACAGGCGACGGATATAGAGATCCAGGCGAAGGAAATCTTGCGTATGAAAGAAATTTTAAACGCGATCCTAGCTAAAAATACGGGTCAAAAACTAGCTAAAATCCAAAAAGACACCGACAGGGACTTTTTTATGAGTTCTGCGGAGGCTAAAGAATACGGGCTGATAGATAAGGTTTTAGAAAAAAGCTTTAAATAAAGAGTAAATTTTGCTAAAGATAGACGACAAAAAAAGCGAAAAACAGCTCCCGCAAAGCGCACAAAATCCTGGACGCGTCGGCGCGGGAAAGGGCGAGGATAACGGCGGCGATATGGGTATTTACGGATTTTCCGAGACTATCATAAAAGAGCTGGCTGAGGAAAATATCCCTTCGATACCCAAAAATTATTCAATATTTTTTGAAAAAATACTCGAAAAGCAACCGGACGACTTCAAAAAAAAAGTCGGAGAAATCATCAAGATAGAAGATGAAATCGGCAGGCTAGAAGACGATAGGCAAATCAGCATCGAGCGCGAGGTAAAAAACAGCTTTATACAGATAAAAAGTATGTTGCAAGCCGTCGCGCTCATTTATAAAAATCTATCCGTACTAAAAACAGTCGTTAAAAAGCGCCTAGACAGCCTCGATCCAAACGGAAATTTGCTGGCTAATCAAAGCGTTTTTAACGCATTTAGCGATGATCTAGCCAAGCTAAATACGCTGATGGATAAGCATATCGAGGTCATAAAAACCAGCTACGATGAGGTCGGCAAAGTTTTTAAGATAGTAGAAGAACAGTCCGTCTATGATCCAAAATTTGATATCTATAACCGAAAATTTTTCCTAAAGACGCTGGACATGGAGGTCGGTAATATCCAAAAATACGGCTACAAATCCTCGCTGATGCTAATCAAGCCAAAAGAAACCTCGCTGCAAGACATCGGTTCAAAAGGCAAGCATGCGGTGCTAAAAAACATCTCGCGTATGCTACTTCGCACCTCAAGGCGCAGCGATATTTTGGCGCATTACGGCGACGGGTGCTTTGCGATGCTGATGCGCCATACCGATATCGTCGGCGCGCAAAAGGCGTGCGAACGTATAACGGAGATGTTTTACGGCACTTCTTTTATGCTAAACGACGAAAAGATCGATTTTGATATGGAGGTGGTAGCCTGCGCTCTGGGCGGACAAAAGACCGTAGAGGAGCTGCTTTCTAGCGCGCTTGATGCGCTAAAAGACACCGGTAAAGACGGCAAACACTACCTTATCCTACCCGGTGAGGGCGGCAAATGATACTAGAAATCCTAACCTATCCGAACAAAAAACTTTTCGTCAAATCGCTTGAAGTTAAAGTTTTTGACGAAGAGTTGCATAAATTTTTAGATGACATGTATGAGACCATGATCGCTAAAAACGGTATCGGACTAGCCGCCATCCAGACGGGCGAGGCTAAGCGGATTTTGATCGTAAATTTAGTGGACGAAGAGAGTAAAGAACAGCGCAAAGAGGATCTGCTAGAAATCATAAATCCCAAAATTTTACGCAAAGAGGGCGAGATAATCTATCAAGAAGGTTGCCTTAGCGTGCCGGGATACTACGAGGACGTAAAAAGGGCCGAGTTTATAACGCTAGAGTATCAAGACCGCTTCGGACGGCGCCAGCAGCTAGAGGCCGACGGACTTTTGTCGGTTGCGATCCAGCACGAGATGGATCACCTAGACGGACACCTTTTTATCGAGCGAATCGGCTACAACAAACGCAAAAAATTCGACAAAGAGTATAAAAAGCAAAAAAACGCATGAAAGCCCTAAAATGCGCCACTTATAACGACGAATTGCGGCTTGTGGACGTCGAGTCCAGTTTTAACCGCGGTTTGCCCGCACTAAATATCGTAGGGCTTGCGGGAGCTTCGATCAAAGAGAGCGCCGAGCGCGTAAAATCAGCGCTTTTGTCGTTAAATTTCTCTTTCCCCGCGCAAAAAATCATCATAAATTTATCCCCGTCCGATATGCCAAAATCAGGCAGTCACTTCGACCTACCCATCGCGCTTTTAATCGCCTTGCAAAAAGAGCGCGACTTCGAGCCTATTTTTGTATTTGGCGAGTTGGGGCTCGACGGCGGCATCAAAAGCACGGCGAGCCTTTTTTCTATCCTGCTTTTTTTGAGCGCCAAAGCGCCGGGTTCTCGCGTACTGATCCCGCAAGAGATAGCGCAAAAAGCGGGCGCGATACCGAATTTAGAAATTTACGCCGTTTCAAATTTGGCCGAGGCGATCAAATTTTTCCTAGAGCCAGAGTTTGCCGCCTCGCGTAGAGTGGGCAGCGTTCATCCGCTTTTTTCGAATTTGATCAAAATCGGCGAAAAAAGCTTCGTAAAAAATCAAAATTTCGAGTTAAATTTTAGCGACGTCAAAGGCCAAAGTAGGGCAAAAAGAGCCTGCTTGGTGGCTGCTTGCGGTATGCACAACGTTATCTTTGAGGGCAGCCCCGGATGCGGCAAGAGCATGAGCGCCAAGCGCCTGCGCTACATTTTGCCGCCGCAAAGCTTGGATGAGATTTTGCTTAGTTGCGCCTATAGCTCGCTAAATCAGCAGGAGAGCGAATTTTCCGCGCTTCGCGCCTTTCGTTCGCCTCATCATACGAGCACGCGCAGCTCGATATTTGGCGGCGGATCGAGCTTGGCTAGGATCGGCGAGGTCGGGCTAGCTAACGGCGGGATTTTATTTTTCGACGAGCTTCCGCACTTTGCCCCGCAAATTTTAGAGAGCCTGCGCGAGCCGCTGGAGGATCATAAAATCAACATCTCGCGCGTAAATTCAAAAATCACGTATGAGACCAAATTTATGTTCGTAGCCGCTATGAACCCTTGCCCTTGCGGCAATTTACTTTCTAAAAATCTAGAGTGTAAATGCTCGGAGCTCGAGATTAAACGCTATAAATCGCGCATCTCGGCGCCCGTGCTAGACCGCATCGACCTTCACGTGCAGATGGACGAGGTTAGCGCCGACGATAAAAGCGACGTCACGAGCGAATCGATGCAAGATACCGTACTGCGCGTATTTGAGACGCAAATTTCGCGCGCGCAAAGCGAGCTAAACGGCAAGCTTAGCGACGAAGAGATTGCTAAGTTTTGCGTTTGCGACGACGAGGCAAGCAGGGCACTAGATCACGCGACACAGAGATTTTCGCTCAGTCGCCGCGCCATAAATAAAACCCTAAAAGTCGCCCGCACGGTCGCTGACATCGAGGGCTCGCGTATCATCAAAAAGCCGCACATTTTAGAGGCTTTGAGCTACCGAGTGAAGCAGGAGGGCGCATGAAAAAGCTATTTTGGGATACGGCGGAGCTTGACGCTAGAGCCGTGAGCGAGTTTGGGCTTAGCACCGAAATGCTGATGCAAAACGCCGCAAATGCGTTAGCTAACGCCGTGCGAAGTAAATTCAAAAAATCACCGACCAAACGCCGTAAAATTTTAGGCGTAGTCGGCAGCGGAAACAACGGTGCAGACGTGCTTGCCGCGCTTAGGCTTTTGGGCGGTAAATTTGATTGTTTCGCGTTTTTAGCGAGCGACAAACAAAACGAAACCTCAAAAACCGAGCTAACTAGAGCGCTAAAATGCGGAGTAAATTTGATCTCAAATTTGACGGAAGGCGGCGAATTTGACTGCATCATCGACGGGATTTTCGGAACCGGACTTAGCCGCGAGCTAGACGAGCGGACGATAAATTTGATAAATACGCTAAACGCAAAACCCGCCTATAAGCTCGCCTGCGACATCCCAAGCGGTCTTGATAAAAACGGAGTTTCGCAAGGCGCGGTCTTTAGGGCCGATACGACCGTGACGATGGGCGCGCTAAAGCTAGCGCTTTATAGCGACTTTGCAAAGGATTTCGTAGGGCGCGTAAAGGTCGCAAATTTGGGCCTTCCTTGCGAGCTTTACGAGACGGGGACGAGCTTTTATAAGCTTGGAAAAAGCGATTTAAATTTGCCGTTTCGCGCAAAGCAAAACGCTAACAAGGGCGACTTTGGGCATGTGTTCGTCGTTAGCGGCGAAAAGGGCGGAGCGGCGCGTATAGCGGGACTCGCCGCGCTAACTATCGGTGCGGGACTTGTTAGCGTCGTGGGCGAAAATTTAAGCGTTGAGCCTGTTTTAATGCAAAGCGCGCGTATAACTCCCAAAATGCGAGTCGGAGCCGTCGGCATGGGGCTTGGCGAGCTTGATGAGACGCAAAAGAGCGAGCTTTTTAGCGAGCTAAAAACAAAAGACGCGCTCGTTATCGATGCCGATCTTTGCTACGAGCCGCGTACGCTTGAGCTTTTAAATAGCAAAAACGTCGTGATAACGCCGCATCCAAAGGAGTTTGCTAGCTTACTAGAGCTTGCGAAGCTAGGCAAATTTGACGTCTGCGAAGTGCAAAAAAACCGCTTCAAACTCGCTCAGGTTTTTAGCCGAAATTTTAAATGCGTGCTTGTGTTAAAGGGTGCAAATACGCTAATCGCTCAAGGCGGCGAGATCTACGTCATGACGCAGGGCAGCGCCGCGCTCGCAAAAGGCGGTAGCGGAGACGCGCTAAGCGGTATCGTCGCGGGACTGCTCGCGCAGGGTTACGACCCGCTAAACGCCGCGATTTCGGGAACATTGGCTAACGCTCAAGCCGCTCGCGAAAAAAAAAACAAAGACTACGCTCTCACGTCCGCGGACGACAAAAAAGGAATCAAATGCTTACGAAAAAAATAGCGGTTTTATTTAGCGGCGGTGGCTCGAATTTGGAGGCGATTTTAGAGAGTCTGCACGGCAAAGTTTTTGGCGAAATAAAGATCGAAGTCGCGCTAACGCTAACAAATAAAGCTAACGCCGGCGGCATCGCAAAAGCCGCGAAATACGGCCTAAAAAGCATCGTCATCGAGCACGTTAATTTTGCCTCGAGAGAGGAGTTTGACGCCGCGGTCGTAGCAGAAATAAAGCGCACCAACGTCGATCTAACGGTGCTTGCAGGCTTTATGCGTATCCTTACGCCCGTTTTTACAAGGCAGATTCGCGCTATAAATTTGCACCCGTCGCTGCTGCCGCTTTTTAAGGGCGCGCACGCGATAAAAGAGAGCTTTGAGAGCGATATGAAGGTAGGCGGCGTGAGCGTGCACTGGGTGAGCGAGGAGCTAGACGGCGGCAAGATCATCGCTCAGCGCGCGTTTGAAAAGAGCGCGAGAATGAGTCTTGAGGAATTTGAAGCTAAAATCCACGAGGTAGAGCATGAAATTTTGCCCGAAACTATCGTGCAAATTTTAACTGGCAAAAAGTCCGACTAGCGTTTTTGGGATGTCTAGCCGCTAGAAACCGGCAAGATTTAGCCCGCGTTTTGCCGTAGCAAAGGCGACTGCGTTGCAAATTTATCAGGGTTAAAAGATCGGCGCTTTATCCGCAGGCCGGTGTCGCGCCGCAAAGCTTTGAGCTAGCGTAAAGCATCTCTGAAGTTACGACCGAGCTACAAATACGCGCATTGTGCACTTGAGCTTGCTAGGTTTTAAATTAATCTAATGTCCAATTTTACTAATTATTTGATTAAGCTCTTCGGTATTTTCTTTATTTTTGATCAGCATTTTTTCTAAAATTTCAAGACTTTTCGGCGATAAATACTCTAGAAGTTCTATAATACTATGGTATTTATAGTAGATATTCTCTACGTCATAGAGCCTCTTTAGTATCTTTTGGCTCTGTTTATAGTCATCTGTAAAAAAATCTTGCTCCGATACCCCAAGCGCATCTGCGATAAAGGGGAGCATATCGGCTTTTATTTCGATATTGCCGTTTAAGTATGCATATATACTTGATTCTGTCGGTGTTTCACCTGTTTTATGGGCTTTCATATCTAAATTTATTAGGCGCTTCGCAAGCTCTCTTTTGTTGATTTTCTTATCTTTTAAAATTTCATTTATCCGCTGAACTACTTTCATATAATCGCTCGTTTTAATTTTAACTAATTATATGGACAATTATTATATTTAAAGAATAATTTAAGTATCGATAATCTATAATTTTATATATTCGTACAAAAAGGAGATAAAATGAAAAAATTTTTTGTTTTGGCTTTATTGTCGTTTTTTACGGGATGCGGGGACGCATCCGATACAGAGCCTCCAGTAAAAGTTGAGTATCAATCATTTAACGGCGGCTTGTTTTAAATGGGCTCTGTCGTTACAGTGACGTCCCTAGCGGATAAAATAAGCATAAACAATATAACTGTTAATAGAGGAAAATGCTCTAAAGATAGCTTTAGCAAAGCCAAACCATTTCCGATAGAATTAGAATATAGCGGCTGGATAAGACGTAAATTTCTATGCACCAATATACATGAAGTAACCGTCGAGACAAATTTGGGCTCTTGGACTTTTACATTTAAACGATAAAGGAAAGATATGCAGAAAGTAGAAGCAATCGTAAAATGTTGCTATTGCGGATATTTGATAGAAAAGAAAGAAATTTCAGTGAATTTTCAATCAACGCATACAAGAAACTGCCCGAACAATGCTTGCAGAAAGCAAATCCGAATACAAATAAAAGGTGCAACGGTAGCCGTAAGCCCTGCTAAATAGGGTTAAATTTCAGTTTCCGAGATAGCTTCGGCCTGATAATGCGCAATCAGCGGCTCGATAATCTCGTCGAAAAGCCCTGCCGCCATTATCGCGTCGAGGCGGTAAAGCGTCAAATTTATGCGATGGTCGCTGATGCGGTTTTGCGGGAAGTTGTAGGTACGGATACGTCCCGAGCGGTCGCCGGTGCCGACTTGGCTTTTGCGCTCGCTGGTCTCTTTAGCTAGGCGCTCTTCTTCTTGTATCTCGTAAAGGCGCGCTTTTAGCACTTTCATCGCGGCTTCTTTGTTTTTGTGTTGGCTTTTGCCGTCTTGGTTCGTGACGACGATGCCTGTGGGGATGTGAGTGATTCGCACCGCCGAGTCGGTCGTATTTACCGACTGTCCGCCGTGGCCCGAGCTGCGCATAACGTCGATGCGAAGGTCGTTTGGATTTATCTCGATCTCGCTATCTTCGACCTCGGGCATGATAGCGACGGTGACCGCCGAGGTGTGTACGCGGCCTTGGCTTTCGGTCTCGGGCACGCGCTGGACGCGGTGGGTGCCACCCTCAAATTTGAGCCTCGAGTACGCCCCCTTGCCCTTTATCAGCAAAATAATCTCTTTAAAGCCGCCCGTGTTGCCCTCGCTTTGGCTCACGATCTCGAATTTATACCCGCGAAGCTCGGCGTATCTGGCGTAGGCGTTAAACAAATCGCCCGCAAAAAGCGCCGCTTCGTCTCCGCCTGTACCCGCGCGGATCTCTAAAAATACGTTTTTATCGTCATTCGGATCTTTTGGAAGGAGTAAAATTTTAATCTCTTCTTCGAGATTTTCTTTTTGGGTTTCGAGATTTTTTAGTTCGTCTTTGGCTAGCTCGCCAAGCTCGGCATCATCGAGCAAAGCCTTGTTCTCCTCGATGTCTGCGAGAGTTTGCAGATAGGACTTTGCAGCCGAGGCGATATCTTCTAAATTTGATTGCTCTTTTGAGAGTTTGGTCATATTTGCGATATCGTTTGTGATAGACGGATCGCTAAGCAGACGAGAGAGCTCGT
>CAUQMN010000021.1:0-9825 GCA_963518765.1 uncultured Campylobacter sp. | reverse complement strand
CCGCGGCGCTACTCTTTGGCCTTGAGGCAAGCCCGTAAATCGCGCCGTAAAATCAAAATTTCGTTTTAAATTTCCCCGTTCCCGCCCTGGGTATCGCTAGATCAGCATTAGGTAGTTACATTGCATAGTCACATTGCCCTTATAAATTTACTGAAAATAAATCGTAAAAGGGGTGCGCCCGTTTCCGCGAGCGCTAGAGTTCCGTTGTAGGGAAGGTTTTCATGCTCGCCTCTTGCGATACTTACCCGAAATTTTAAATTTAACGGTTTTAGCTTTCGATCAGATCGGTCTGCCAGTTCGCGCCTTGTAGCGTCGTGTCAAGCTGCCTGATCTGCCTTGCTAGCTCGTCCACCTGCTTTTGCAGCGCCGCGACGTCGACCGTGCTTAAAATTTTAATCTCACTGCGCGAATAAATTTCCACTTTTTGTGCGGCAACTTGCGCAAAAGCCCGCAGCGCACCCGCTTTTAGCGTGAGTACGTCGCGTTTGGCGATGAGCTCGGTGAGGCTCTTGCCGTCCGCTTTTGCGGTGCAGTTGGTTAAATTTATCCGAACTATCAGGTGCTCAAGCTCGCCCGTGAGCGCGTCTAGTTCGGCTAGTAGCGCCTTTGGCTCTTCGCTGGGTTTCTCGCCCTCTTGCACCTTTGCGTTATCCGCGAGCCTTGATTTTAGCTGCTCGATGCGTTTTTGTATGTCGGCGCGCAGTATCAGCGCCTCGGCTAGTTTCATTTTTGTCCTTTTTAAAATTTATTTGCCGCTATTTAGCTGCCGATCTTGTCCGTAGCGCGGCGAATACGGGCCGTAAAGCAAGCAGTCGCGGCAATCGGTGCTAAACAAAATCGCGTCTGCGCGCGCCGATAGATCAAAGCTCGCGTCCGAGACCGAGTCGGCGATCTGTTTAACTAGCGCGGAGACTAGCATGCCGATGAGATCGCCTCCGCCTCCGCCCGAGTCGTTTGCCGCCGCGGCGCTTTTTTGCCAGAGCACGGCGCCGGTGTTTAGATCCACTAGAGTCGCCGCTACGCTCACGCGCGTTACGCTGTTAAGGAGCATATACGAGGTGCCGTAGTCCGCGACGTTGAGGTAGAGCGCGGCATCGGCGCCAAATATCTGCTTTAGCTTGTACGTAGAGATCTGCGCGATCTCTGCGGCGTCGTAGATGCCGTTGTTTTTAAAGGTTTCGTTTACGAGCGCGGGCGAAAATACGTAATACCCCGCCTCGCTAAGCGGATAGAGCGCGTTTGCCAGCACCGCAGCGGAGGCCTTTATCTCGGCTGAGTCGCTGGTGGGCATCATGACGACGATCGAGCGAGGCTTGGTCTGTAAAAACGCCGAGTAGTCGTAGATCTGCGGCTGCGAGCCGGCGCACGCTCCAAGGAACAGCGCCGCAAACGCGCCAAGGAGCGCCGATTTTATTTTATTTTTCATTTTGGCTTCCTTTTGCGGTCTTGCTAGTTTTGGCTGGTTTTGCTTGCTTGTTTTTCAAATTTTGCTTGCTCGTTTGCTCGCTTAAATTTGAGCTTTTGTCATTTGAATTTGACTCGCTCGTGCCTGATTTTTCCTTCGTCTGTTCGCTTAAATTTGCCTCGGTTTTGCCCGCCGCGCCCTTGTTTTTGCTATTTTGATTTAGCAAAAACATAGCGTAGTCGCGCGACTCGGGATAAAGCTCGGCTTCTTTTTCGACGTAGGCTTTAAATTTCGCCCCGTTTCCTTGCGAAAGATAGAGCAAACCTAGATGCGCGTGCAGTCCCGGCGGGACTTTGGCGGCTCTTTGGTAGGCTTTTTGCAGGCTCTGCTCGAGTGCGGCGATCTGCGCGCCCGCGTCGCCCTCTTCGGTTAGGTACTCGTAGACCGAGCTCGTGTAGGCGCCGTCCCAGTAGTATAGCTGCCTAGGCGAGTCGTCCGCGCAGCCAGAGAGTAGCAGCGCGGTAGCGGAGGCGAGCGCGAAATTTACTAGAGTTTTAAAGCGCAAAATTTATCCTTATTTCGCGTTAAAAGCGCCGCTTTCAAGCCCGCGCGTTAGGTTGTTTACGGCCTCGATGATGGCTAGGCTTAACACCTTGCCGTTTAGCGTCGAATCATACCCGGCACTTCCGCCAAAGCCCAGTACTTCGCGGTTTGAGAGTTCATACTCGCCCGCGCCCTGAGCGGAGTAGACCACCTCGGAGTTTTTCACGTCCACGACGTTAAGATTTACCTTCGCGTAGGCGGTTTGGGTTTTGCCCTTGCCAAGTATCCCAAAAAGCTGGTGATCGCCCGTAGTTTTGCGGCCAAACTCCGTCACGTCGCCCGTGATGACGTATCTTGCGCCTTTTATGTTTTGCGCCTCTTTGCTTAGCGCGCTTTCTTCTTTGATGGCGCGCATGTTGCTGCGGTCAAGCACCGAAAAGCGCCCGCTTTGTTGTAAATTTGAGATGAGGATGGTCTGCGCTTGGTTGCCTAGCCTGTCCTCGCCGTCTGAAAATACGCCGTTTTGGTATGAGGACTGGTTGCTAAAGCGGCCGATCGAGACGGCGATTTTTTGTCCTTGATAGGCGGCGCTTGGAGTTTGGACTTTGGGCGTTTCGACTACGCGAGAACTCTCCGTCGCGCAGCCCGTTATGAGCATCGCGGCGCACGCGGCTAGTAAAAATTTTACGTTCGTTTTCATATCGCTCCTTTAAATTTTGATTTGCGTTATTATCTTATCTGTTTTATGCTTAAAAATAAGTACCGCAATCGCCCGTCCGTAAAATCTTTGCATGGCTAATCTTTGCGTTAGCTAAAACGCTTTTTTAGATTGTTAAAAGCTAGTTCAAGGGCCTTTACTTCATACCCAAGCTCTTCTATGACCTCTTTTCTAAGATTCAAGTTCTCGGCTATAAAATCAGAAAATTTTAGCGATAGAACAAAAACGTCTTCGCTACTAAAGCGATATTCGATATCCTCAAACGTAAAAACTTTTGCCGAAAATTTAACGTCTGCCCAAGCTATCCTTTTTACTTTTAAAAACCAGTTTTGAAAATAAACGGCTTTTGTCGTAATTAGGGCGTTTTTAAAGATGATAAGCGGCAACTCTATCGGTAGTTCGTTTCTTTTTAGTTCGAGTTTGTGTCGTTTTAAAAATTTATTCGCCGCCTCGAATAAGCTATAATGACTATTGCGTTTGGCCTCGTTAAAATGCGAAACGCAAGCGTAAAATATTTCGAATAATATGCCGCTTGACGAATCTTTATATAAAGTATCGTCGCCTTCAAGCGTAGTAAACGGCGTTACGATGTCTTTCTCGGTTTCGCTAAACAGATAATCGGTCTCTAAATTTCTAAACGGAGCGTAAAATTCCTCATAAAAAATATTTAGAATTTGCGTAAAATCCTGAGTATTTAAGCCGAGTTTGGCGCACTCTCCTTCGTAATATTTTCTCTTTTTCTCATAAAGCTCTTTTTGCTCGCCGGTTTCATTTTTGTCTAGGCGCTTTTCTAGGATAGGAACCAGCTTTTCTTTCGCATTTTCTACGCTATTCTCCCAGATGCCGCTCATTTGAAATATATCGTAAGGAAGCGTTAGGGCGTTATAAGCGAGCCTAAGATTGCTTATCGTTTCATAGTCGTCTTCGTCATCCTCTCTTTTCTCAAAGCTGTTTTTGTATAGCTCTCCAAGCATAAAGCTGGCGATAAATTCGTCCCAGCCGTTAAATTCGCTAAGAATTTTTTCACTGTAGAAATTTACGATTTTTTCATATTTTTTTTGCTTCAAATATAAATCCTCAAAGCCGATTATCGCCAATGCTATTATGGATGCGTAATCGTAAGCTCTTATGTTTTGTTTTTCGCAAACGGCGAGTATATCGCTCGTATCGGCGCAAAATTCGATAAATTTGCGTAAGTTTTCATTTTTATAAAAATCCTCGGCGATTTGCATAAAATCGGCTTTTTTGTCAGCAAAGTCATCTTCGTTAAAATCGTCTTTATCAAAGGATACGCCGAAATTTTTAAACTCTTTTTTTATCTCCTCATCGGTTAAAATTTTATTAAACTCATCAAAGCTTAGCGTCTCAAGCTCATCTCTTATTTTATATAAAAAGTTAAATAAAATGCATTCGTAAATATGCTTGTCCAGCTTTTTTATATAGTCCATAACATCTTCTTCTAAAACTATATGGTAAGTTTCCCGCAGTGCGTTTGGGGATCTGTAAAAACCACTCTCGTAGTCCTCGGAAATACAAAAAAATCGCTCTTTTAACAGCTCCTTGCAAAAGAAAACGTTTTGCAAATCATACGCCTTAAGAGGAAAAGCGAAAATGTTGTTGAGGTTAAAAACCTTATTCATTACATTGCTCCTTAAATTTATTTTTAATAACTATTACTGCGCCGAGTTTATGATTTATAACGATAGCGCAAAATAAATCAAACCGCGTCATAAGCCGTAAATCGCCGTCAAATTTGATGTGCTTTGCGCTTAAATTTAACTCAAATTTGGCCCGTGTCAAATTTGCCCGAGGCGTCGCGCGTTAAAATTAAAATTTAGCTTGAAATAACGCCGAATTTGCCGCCAAGTAAAATTTAAAATCGGCGCCGACAAGTCTAATTTATCAAAATCGTCGTTTCGCGAAAGTCGAATTTGATCCAAAGCAAATCCGCAAGCGGGCGGAGTCGCTTACAAAATTTCCGCCTCTTTGCTTGCGTTTACCGAGCTTAGCGCGATGCGGTCGCCGGGTTTTAGCTCGCTTAGATTTACCGTTTTGCCGTCCTTTTGTACTCGGACGAAATTTGAAATCTGCGCGAAAAACGACTCTTGCTGCGCGTATGCGGCGCGAGCTAGCTTGAGCGCGTTTTCGCACTTTAGTAGTTTAGTTTGCGCGGCGGCGTCTAAAACCTGCCTTAAATTTAGCAAAATTTGCTCTTTTCGAGCGATTTTTTGCGTGAGGCTCGCCTGAGAAAATCTCGCTCTCATCATCGCTAGAGCGTTAAATTTACGCTCCCAAACTCGCATAAAGGCCGCGTCCGCCGCCTCGCTTAATCTGTCTATGCTTTGCATTAGCTCGCCCGCATCTGGCAGTAGCGCAGCCATCGCCGCACTTGGAGTCGGAGCGCGAAAATCAGCCGCAAAATCGCTGATGACGTAATCAATCTCGTGTCCGACGGCCGATATCACGGGCGTGCGTGCCGCGTAGATCTCGCGGGCTAGATTTTCGTCGTTAAAGCACCACAGATCCTCTCTGCTGCCGCCTCCTCGCGCGAGCACGATCGCGTCAGCACCGCTAGCGTCGGCTTTTTTTAGCGCGCGTATTAGCGAGGCGGGCGCGGTTTCGCCCTGCGTTAGCGAGTCAAAAACTAAAATTTCAGCCAGCGCCCAGCGCTGCGAAGCGATACGCAGCATATCTTGCAACGCAGCTGATGTTTTTGACGTCACTAGCGCGATCTTGCGGGGAAATTTAGGTAGCGGTTTTTTGCGCGAGATATCAAAAAGCCCTTCGGCCTCGAGCCTGGCTTTTAGCTGTTTAAAGGCAAGTTCGAGCTCGCCTTCGCCGCTTGGGCGTATGAGAGTTGCTATAAACTGATAGCTGCCGCTTGGCGAGTAGAGCGAAATTTTGCCGTAGAGAGCGACCTTCATGCTGTCTGCGACGTCAAATTTGAGCTTGGCGGCGTTAAATTTATAAATGACCGCCGAGATCGCGGCCTTTTCGTCTTTTAGCGTGAAGTACCAGTGCCCCGAGCCGTGTTTGACGAGCCGCGAGATCTCGCCCTCTACCTCGACGTACGAAAACGTCGTCTCAAGTAGCGTTTTGGCCTGCTCGTTTAGCTCGCTGACGCTTAGCACTCACGGGCCTTTTGCGCGATGAAAAGAGTAGAAATATCCATCGAAAAGCTCTTGCAAAGGCGCATCTCAAAGCCAGCGCTAGCAAGTTCCTCGGCAAAGCTAGCCGCGTCTAAAAAGCCCTCGATCGAGTTTGGTAGGTACTCGTAGGCTTCTTGATTTTTGGAGATAAAGCCGCCTATTTTAGGCAAAATTTTACTTAGATAAAAGTCGCGAACGCCGGTTAAAAGCCCGCTTTTTTTGCGTTTGGTAAACTCTAGCACTACGACGTATCCGCCCGTTTTTAGCACTCTGTTAAACTCTCTTAGCGCGGCCTCGCGTTCGACCACGTTTCTGATGCCGTAGCTGATGCTAAGAACATCCATCGAGCCGCTATCAAGCGTCGTTTGCGTCGCTAGCGCCTCGATAAATTTAAACTCAGGGAATTTTTGCTTGGCGACTGCTAGCATGCCGCTTGAGGGATCGACGCCGATTAGATTTTTTATTTTTGCGTTAAACTCGCCCGCCGTTTTTTGCCAAAAACCCATCATATCGCCCGTGCCGCATGCGACGTCTACGATATTTACGCTTGAGTCTTTGAAATTTGACAAAACCGTTTTGCACGCGATCTTGCGCCAGCTCACGTCCGCGCCCATGCTCAGCACGCGGTTTGCCAGGTCGTAGGTAGGCGCGATGTCGTTAAACATCTGAACTATTTTTTCTTGTTTTTCCATTTTTTCTCTTTAGATATAGTAGATTTTTAAGCCGTGCGAAAGCTTTGTGAGACTTTTTAAAATTTTAGGCTTTGAGTCCAAAATTTCGCTTCGCAGCTCGTAAATTTTTTTATAAATTTTAGCTTGGAGTTTGTCTATGCGCTTTTGCTCGGCGCCGCTTTTTACGTGCGCTAGCAGGCCTAGCCAGACGTCGGCGTCTTGCAACGAGCCGAAAACTTCTTGTAAAATTTTGGTCTTTTTAAAACATTTTTTAGCCGCAGGGAAGCCAAAACCGCCGCCGAAAATCTCGCTTAAGTATCTCAGCCTTTTTATCTCGATGCGACACTTATGAAACTGCGCGTTCTCGGTGGTTTGGCTCAAATTTGAGAGAGATTTTTTAAGGCGTAAAATTTGAGCTCGCATGGATTTTGCGACGAGTTTTTTTATCGGCGCGTCTCCTAGCTCGCCTTTAAAAAAGTCGCTTCCCTCGCGTAAAAATACCTCCCAGTCGCGCAAAAATTCGCTTGTTTCGTCGCTTTGTAGTTCGGCTTGGACGCTTTTGGCTAGGGTTTTGCTTAAAATTTCCAGCTCGCTAATTAGCGCTTCAAAGCCCTTTTGCCTTTGTAAAAACTCGCAAAATACGTCTATATCGCGTTTTTGGTTAGTTAGCTCGGCTAGTTTTTTAAAATTTAGCAGAAAATAACAAGCCGTTTTTCGGTCGAAAACCGGAGCGAAAATTTTGAGCAAAGAGCGGGTTTTGCGCAAATTTATGCGGATCTGGTGTAGCGCCTTGGCGTCGCTAGAGTTTGCGCACTCGTTTAGGTGCTTGCCAAGTAGCGCAAAGATCTGAAAAAACACTATCCGCATCCCGTCCATCGCGCCGATGTAGCTTGGCAAATTTAGCTCTAGCTCGGGGCTGTTTCGTAAAATCTCAATGCTCTTTTGCGCGTCGAAACTGCCCTGCGGCAAGCCAAAAAGCGCTAAATTTTTATTTTTATAGCGCTCGTCTTCCGTAACTTCGCCGATTGCGTGCGCGGCGATAAACTCGGGCGGGCTAAACTCCGCCGCCTCGCGCTCGTCGCTAAACTCGGCCTCAAAAGTTACAAGCCCCTCCAAAGCGCCGTGAAAAATATCGACGTTGCAAGCGGCGCCGTCAAGCTTAAATAAAAATCTCGTCTTTTTTATAGGAGCGGCGACTGCGCTTTTTAGGGCTTTTTTAAAGTTTTTGGCGTCAGTTTCGCTCTCGTTTTCCTCGCGGGCTAGGCCGATGCCCGATTTTTGCGTGATCGTAAAAACGCCCGAAGCCTCGCGAAATCTAATCTCCTCAAGCGGAGCGATTTTGACGTAAATTTGCGTCACTTCTTTTTGCTCGGTGCCGATATCGCGGGCCTTTAGCTCGTTTATGACGGCGGCGTCACGCATGATAAATTTACGCTCGATCTCTATCAAATTTCGCTCCTTAATATGAAAAATTGTATCAAAAGGTAGCTTAAAGTGTAAAATTTGCGAGCTTTTGCCGCCGACCTTGCGACGCGAAATGATTTTTTAACGCAAATAACGCTAAAATCAGCTCAAATTTGAAAGGAGTTTGGATGAATAGAAAGCTAAATTTTAGCGCGGGACCTTCGGCTCTGCCTCTTAGCGTGCTTGAGCGAGCGCAAAACGAGCTCACCGACTATCAGGGCAAGGGCTTTTCGATAATGGAAATCAGCCACCGAAGCAAGATTTTTGAAGAGGTGCACTACGGCGCGATGGCCAAGGCGCGCGAGCTATACGGCATCGGCGAGGAATTTGACGTGCTATTTTTGCAAGGCGGCGCGCATTTGCAGTTTGCGATGATACCGCTAAATTTAGCCGCCAAAGGCGTCGCGCAGTACGCCGACACGGGCGTCTGGACGAGCAAGGCGATCAAAGAGGCCGCAAACGTCGGTGCAAGATACGAAGTGATCGCTAGCAGCAAAGAGACCTCCTACGACCGCATCCCTGAGGTTAAATTTAGCGACGACGCCGCATACGGCTACGTCTGCACGAACAACACTATCTACGGCACGCAGTACCGCACGCTGCCTTGCTCCAAAGCCCCGCTGGTCGTCGATGCGTCGAGCGATTTTTTCTCGAGGCCGGTTGATTTCACGGACGTGGGTCTTCTCTACGGCGGCGCGCAGAAAAATGCCGGCCCAAGCGGAGTAACCGTCGTCATAATCCGCAAGGACCTGCTAGAGCGAGCCTGCATGGAACACACTCCGACGATGCTTCGCTACGACACGCACGCTAGCGCCGCGTCGCTATACAACACGCCGCCGACATTTGGTATCTATCTGCTAAATTTGACGCTGGGCTGGGTGCAAGAGCAGGGCGGTCTAGCGGGCGTAAACCGGATCAACGAGCAAAAGGCGGCGCTGCTTTACGGCGCGATCGACGGTTCTGGCGGCTTTTATAAAGGTCACGCGCAAAAAGATAGCCGCTCGCTGATGAACGTTAGCTTTACCATCGCAAATCGCGAGCTGGAGGCGGCCTTTATCTCCGAGTCCGAAAGTGCGGGCATGCTAGGACTAAAAGGACACCGTCACGTAGGCGGAATCAGAGCTTCGATATATAACGCCGTGAGTATCGAAAACGTGCGGACTTTGGCTGAGTTTATGAAGGAATTTGCTAGGAAAAACGGGTAAAATCGGGCAAATTTAAAAGGACGCGCCGCGCTCATTTGGCTTTGCTTCGGGTAAATTTAAGTCCGAGACTAAATTCGGCGGTGCGTCAAATTTTGCTTTTTACTCAAATTTAAGCGGCTTTGGCTTGGGAGCGGTCGCTTAAATTTGCTTTGGCTTTACGGCGAGCCGATTTTAAATTTGCCTAGTTAAATTTAGCTCTCACTCGCCTTTCGTTATCCATTTTAAATTTAACTGCGTGAAGCGAAATTTGGAGGTAAATTTGAGAAACTACGACGAAAATCCGATAATCATAAACGACTACGGCGCGCTGTTTTTGGCGGGATGGTATATTATTCTTTACTCGATTCTCGTTTTTGTATTTGCTTTTAGCGACTATGAGCTTTTATACCGTATTTATCTTATTGCTTTGCCCGCATCTTTTTTATTATTCTGCCTATACAATACATACGTTTTCGCGCCGCGAGTTTTTAAACAAAAACCGAGCTTTTTTAGATTTTCTAGCGAGCAAATTTATCATATAGAGTATGTCTACGTAAACAAAGTAGAGAGCGAGGAGAAAATCGCCCTCGTAAAAGACGTGGAAAAGGTCTATTTTTGCGTTATCAGCGAGCTTGATAGCAGATACGGCAGATTTCACTTTTTTACCCCGTATCAGCTCTATAAAAAGTCC
>CAUQMN010000020.1:0-9909 GCA_963518765.1 uncultured Campylobacter sp. | reverse complement strand
CGTCGCCTGCGAAATAATGGTAAAAAATATCAGGGTAAGGGATATGATTCTCGAGGATAGAGATAGCGAAATTTACGATGCGATAGAGCAAAGTAAAAACACCTATGGAATGCAGACCTTTGAGCAGCATTTGCTAGACATGTATACCGCTGGCGTTATCACGAAAGAAGAAGCGCTAAGAAGCGCGAGCAGAAGGGAAAATCTCGATATAAAAATCAAAAGCGCAGACCTTGCTAAAAAGCGAGCTATGGTTGCCTCTATCGAAGAGGACGACGAGCTTTTAAAAGAGTTTCAAAGCGAGATTATTGCGCTTAAAGATATCAAGTAAGGCGAAATTTATATAAATTTGGATATTATCTGCCTCTATTTTTAAGGAAAGGAAAACGATGTTAGAAGGTATCGTTAGAGAGAGTATCGGTAAAAAGGCGTCAAAAGCCTTGAGAAGAGATGGTTATCTAATCGCCAACATTTATGGCAAGGGATTAGAGAATTTGCAAGCCGCTTTTAAAATCAATGATTTTATAAAAGAGGTTCGCAAAAAAGAGAGCCTTGCGTTTGACGTAAAAGTAGGCGGAAAAACCTTAAAAGTCGTAGTAGTCGAATACCAAAAAGACCCTGTGACAAACGCGCTAAAACACGTTGATCTAAAGGTTGCGCTTCCAGGCGTCGTCTCAAAATATATGATCCCGGTTAAGCCTTACGGAACTCCGGTCGGTCTAAAAAATAAAGGCGTTTTGATCATCTCAAAAAGGCGCTTAGCCGTAAAATGCACGGCTGAAAATTTGCCTAATTCATTTGACGTAGACGTTAGCGGTCTTGATATAGACAATACCGTGTTGGTGCGCGATATAGCCGTTCCTGCGGGCGTCACTATGATCGATGCCGACCGCGTAGCGGTTCTAGGCGTAATAAAAGCTAAATAAGGCTAGCCTTGATACTCATAGTCGGACTGGGGAATCCCGGTCCCGAGTACTCCAAAACAAGACATAATGTCGGCTTTATGCTGATAGATAGACTCAAAAATTCAAATTTCACCGACGTAAGCTCAGCTAAATTTCAAGGCGAGCTGTTTAAATTTCAAAATTTACTTTTTCTAAAACCGACGACCTTTATGAATTTAAGCGGACGAAGCGTAAAAGCCGTTGCTGATTTTTACAAACCCGAGCGCATTATCGTTATTCATGACGACCTTGATCTAAATTTCGGCGTCGTTAAATTTAAAAAAGGCGGCGGAAACGGCGGACATAACGGGCTAAAATCAATCGATGCCTTAATGGGCGCAGACTACGAGCGCGTACGTATCGGTATCGGCAGAAGCGCGCACAAAGGCGAAAGCGCGGTAACCGGCCATGTGCTTGGCGAATTTAACGCAGATGAAAAAGAGGGATTGGAAAAAATTTTGGACTACTGTGAAAACGCGCTAAATGAGCTAATAAAAACCGATATCGACGCTGTCTTGCAAAAATTCTCGACAAAAAAAGGCATTTTGTGAGAGGGTTAAATTTAGCATTTGCGACTTTTGCTTTTTCTCAAATTTCGCAGCTTTTTAAAGCGCTCAAAAATCGGTTAAATTTAGAGCCCAAATTTAAAACTTTTCTCCTAATTTTCCTTACCGTAAATTTTATAAATTTACTTAAAAACTTTACATGCAAATTTATAAAATTTACGAAAAAAACGCCCAGACAAAAACTTGAATTCGGGTTTTTTAAGAGCGTAAAACAAGTCTGTTTCTCGTCTAGCCAAAAAGCGGCAAATTTGAGCGTCATTACGGCGGCAAAGGATGCATATTTGCAGCATAGCACAAATAATAAATTTATTTGGCAAGTTTTCGGTATTTTCGGTAGCGCCGCTTTCGTTCGCCTTCCACCGTGCGTAAAATTTGATCTAAAAGAGCTTAAATGAACCTTTACGCTCGTTACGTCGGCTGGCTTTATTTTAAATACTTCGCGATCTTGTTTATCGCGCTTACGCTTTTTTACGTCGGTATCGATATCCTAACCAACCTAAAAGACATGCCCGCAAGCGCAAACTTAAAACTACTTTATTTCGGACTTACCTCGCTTACGGCGGTAAACTACGTCTTGCCGCTCGCGCTCATTTTTGCGCTGATAACTAGCAAATTTAGCATGATCCGCAGCAACGAGCTTGTGAGCTTTTACGCGCTGGGTATCGACAAAAATCGCCTAATAAAGCCGCCTTTTTACATCGCGCTTGCTATCACGTTTATTTACGTCGGATTAAATTTTACGCCGTTTGCCTACTCTTACGAATACGCCAGAAACATCGTTAAACTCTCGCATTTATCGCGTACGAGCTCGGATATTTTCTTAAAATTCGAGGGCAAATTTATCTATATAGATAGCCTTAGCCCGATTAGCGGCGAAGCTAAAGACGTTCGGATATTTGACGTAAACGGTAGCGATTTACGCGCTGCGACGTTTGGACGTAGCGCTAGATTCGTAGATGACGCGTGGCTTTTAAAAGAGGCGAAAATCGTAAATTTACCGCAAAATATCAAACTGGGCGAAAAAGGACTCGATATCAAAACGCCAAGCGGATTAAAAACGCTTGAAGGCTTTAAACCAAAAACGATAGAAAGCGCGTCGGCGGAGAATTCGGCGATCACGATTTCTGATGCGGTGGATTATATTTTAGCGTTTAAAGACGAAGGTATCGGGCTAAATTCGACCAAAACAACGCTTTATAACCTTACTTTTGCGCCGTTTTTCGCGCCTTTTATGGTGCTTATTATTTACTATTTTTTGCCGGTTACGGGGCGATTTTTTAATCTCGCCTTAAAAAGCTTTATCTTTACGATAGCCTCGCTTTGCGTCTGGGGCGCGCTTTTTGTTATGATGAGGTTTGCCAGAAACGGCGTCGTCTCGCCCGAGATCGGCGTGCTTTTACCGATTATTTTACTCGGCGCATACGCTTTTTATCTACATTTTAAAAGTCGTTAAGAGAGATTTAGGCAAAATTTCTGTAAAATCTAACTATTTTTAAACAAGGCTAGTTATGGATTTTATAAATTTAGCACAAAAATACGGCACCCCTCTTTACGTTTACGATTTTGACTATATGGCGCATCGTTATGAAGCGCTAAAAAACGCCTTTCACGCTAGAAAATCTCTCGTATGCTACGCCGTTAAGGCAAACTCAAATTTAAGCGTTTTAAAATTTTTAGCCGGGCTTGGAGCCGGATTTGACTGCGTGAGCGTAGGCGAAGTTAAGCGCGCGCTGCTAGCGGGGGCTAAAAACTACCAGATCATCCTAAGCGGCGTAGGTAAGCGCGACGATGAACTCAAATTTGCGCTGGAAAACGAAATCCTTATGATAAATTTAGAAAGCGAAGCCGAGATGAACCGTCTGGAAGCGATCGCAAAACAGCTAGGCAAGTCAGCTCGCATCAGCATCCGCGTAAATCCCGACATCGACGCTAAAACGCACCCCTACATCTCGACCGGACTAAACGAAAATAAATTCGGCGTAGATCTGCAAACGGCTAAAAAAATGTATCTACACGCTAAAAACTCACCGTATCTCGAGCCCGTGGGCATCCATAGCCACATCGGCTCGCAGCTAACCGACATCAAGCCCGTTATCGAAGCGGCAAAGATCGTGGCAAATTTGGCTCGCGAGCTAAAGGCGGCGCAAATCGACATCAAATTTTTTGACGTCGGCGGCGGCATAGGCATTGTTTACGGCGACGAGAGCGAGCCTGATCTATACGAATATGCGCAGGGTATTTTGGCAAATTTAAGCGGCCTGGACATTACGGTAGTTTGCGAGCCGGGACGCTTTATTGTAGGTAACGCGGGATATTTTCTAACTAGCGTGCTTTACGAGAAATTTAATAAAGAAAAGCGCTTTGTCGTCGTGGACGGCGCGATGAACGACCTTATCCGCCCGAGTCTTTATCAGGCTAAGCATAAAATTTTCGCTCTTAGCGGCAGCAAGACTCTTTGCGAGTGTAAGACCGAGCAGCTTGAGGAGCTCAAATTTAGCCCTTGCGACGTTGTCGGGCCGATATGCGAGAGCGGAGACTTTCTCGCAAAAGATCGAAATTTACCGCCGTTAAATCTAGGCGATCTAGTCGTAATCAAATCAGCCGGCGCATACGGCTTTGCGATGAGCAGCAACTACAACACTCGCGGACGCGCCGCGGAGGTTGCGGTAAAGGGCGGCGAGGACTTTATGATTAGGCGCCGCGAGAGTTTTGAGGACGTAGTGGCGCTGGAGCGCGAATTTCTAAGCTAGGGAGCGAAAATGCAAAACATAAACGACCTCAGAAGCGAGATAGATAAGATCGACGACGAGGTGCTAAAGCGCCTAAACGAGCGTATGAATTTCGTGCGAAAGATCGGAGAGCTAAAGCAAACCAGCGGCAGTGCGATCTACCGCCCCGAGCGCGAAAGAGCGATTCTAAACCGTCTTGAGGGACAAGACTCCGCGTTTTTAAACAAGGCCGCTATAGAAGCGATTTATCTTGAGATTTTCGCCGTCAGTAGAAACCTTGAGATGCCGGAAAAAGTCGCCTATCTAGGGCCTGAGGGCACCTACACGCACCAAGCCGCCGAGAGCCGTTTCGGCGCGATGAGCGCGTATCTGCCGCTAGCTAGCATCGAGGCGGTTTTTACGAAACTAAAGCACAAAGAGGCCAAATACGGCGTCGTGCCGATAGAAAATAACACCGAAGGCGCGGTAGGCGCGACGCTAGACTGCCTGGGGCGCTTTGATAGCGTCAAGGTCGTAGCCGAAATTTATATGGATATTCACCACATTTTTGCTAGCAAATGCGAAAATTTAAAGGACATTAAGCGCATCTACTCGCACCCGCAAGGCTACAATCAGTGCCGCAAATTTTTAGACGATCACATGCTTTCAGCCGTCGAGTTTATCCCGGCAAAATCGACCGCGCAGGCCGCGCAGCTAGCTAGTAGCGAACCAAACTCGGCCGCCATTTGCTCTAAAATCGCAGCTAAGCTTTACGGCGTGCCGATCTTGTTTGAGACGATCGAGGATAACGCTGCAAACCGGACGAGATTTTTTATATTAAGCGATTTTAAAAACGAGCGAGCGCAAAGAAATAAAACATCTATCTTAGCAAAGACCGAGCACCGTCCCGGCGGACTAGTGGAGCTACTGTTAGCCTTTAGAGACGAGGGTATAAATATAACCAAACTAGAGAGCCGTCCGATAAAACAGCGCGAATTTAAGGCGAATTTTTATATAGATTTTGATGGACATATAGACGACGACAACGTCCAAAAAGCGATACAAAAAGCGGTGAGCTACGGCCACGAAATCGCGTGGCTGGGAAGCTACGTCGCGTGGGAGGAGTGAGATGAGATTTAACGAAAATTTGGCAAATTTAGTAAGCTACGAGGCGGGCAAACCAATCGAGCTAGTCGTACGCGAATACGGCATCGACGCAAAAGACGTCATTAAGCTAGCTAGCAACGAAAACCCCTACGGTACGAGCCCTGCGGTAGTAAAAGCGATCGGCGAGATAGTAAACAAAATGCACCTTTATCCCGATGATAGTTACTTCGAGCTAAAGGCCGCGCTAGCTAGAAAATTTGACGTCGGCGAAAAGTCTATCGTAATAGGCTCCGGAAGCGATCAGATAATAGAATTTGCCGTGCACGCAAAAGCAAACGCGAACAAGGGAATTTTAACTGCGGGCATCACATTTGCTATGTATGAAATTTACGCTAAAGCAGCGGGCGCGAAGGTCTTTAAAACCGAGAGTAAAGAGCATGATTTGGGCGAGTTTTTGCAAATTTACAAGGCGAATAAAGACGAGATCGGCGTGATATTTTTGTGCGTACCGAACAATCCACTCGGGGGCTGCCTGGACGCTGAAGAAATTTATAAATTTTTAGAGCAAATCGATGCCGACACGCTCGTAGTTATCGACGGCGCGTATCAGGAGTTTGCTAAATTTAAAGACGCAAAAAAAGAGATAAAGCCGAAGGGGCTCATAGCCAAATTTCCAAACGCGATATATCTGGGCACGTTTTCTAAGGCTTACGGTCTTGGCGGTATGCGCGTAGGATACGGCATCGGCGAGCAAAGCGTGATGAATGAGCTAGGAAAACTAAGAGCGCCGTTTAACATAACGACTCTTAGCCTAAAAGCGGCCGTAGAAGCACTAAAAGACGAAGAATTTGTAAAAATGACGCTTGAGACGAATTTTAAAGAGATGAAAAAATATGAAGATTTTGCCGATCTTCACGGCATAAAGCGTTTGCCTAGCTTTACGAATTTTATCGTTTTTGAATTCGAGCGCCAAAACGCGAGCGAGCTTGCTCAAAATCTGTTAAAAAAAGGTATAATTTTACGTGATCTAAAAGGCTACGGATTAAACGCGATTCGCATAACGATTGGATTGCCGAATCAAAACGACGTAGTTTTAAAACAAATCGAGGAAAATTTAAAATAAATGGATTTTAAAGCAATATTTCAACAAATTGGACAAATTTACCAAAACCTTTCGCTAAAACAGCGTCTAGTGGCTATGGGGTCGGTTGCTTTAGTGGTTGGATTTTTAGTATTTTTAAGCATTTACAAAAGCTCAAACGTAAACTACGACGGGTATAGTGTTCTTTTTGAAAATACCTCTGCAGCGGACTCTGCGTTGATAATCCAGCAGCTTGAAAAAGATAAGGTTAAATATAAAATTTTAAATGAAGGCACGATTTTAGTGCCAAATGCCGATGTTTACCGCGAGAGAATCTCGGTGGCGTCGCTCGGGATTTTAAAAGACGGCAAAGTCGGTTTTGAGATTTTCGATAAACAAGAATTCGGCGCGACGGATGCCGAGCAAAAGGTTAAATTTCAGCGCGCTTTGGAGGGCGAACTAGCGCGCACGATCGAGAGTTTAGCGCCTATTAAAAAAGCTATCGTTCGTATCGCGATACCCAAAGAGACGCTTTTTACAGAGCGAGCTACGCCGCCAAGCGCCTCTATAGTTTTAAATTTAAAAGACGGACAGAGCTTAAATTTAAAGCAAATTACGGGTATTAAAAATTTAGTCGCCGCCGCGGTAGCAAATTTAAAACCCGAGCAGGTAAAAATCGTGAGCGAAGACGGAGCTCCGCTGGGCGAAGAGGACGGCGAATACGACAGCGATCAAATCACCCAACAAATAAAATATAAGCGCGACGCCGAGCAAGGCCTAGAAGAAAAGATCATAAACGTCCTATCTCCTATCGTGGGCGGTTCTGATAAGGTCGTAGCTAAGGTAACTATAGATTTTGATTTTGCCAGAAAAGATAGCCAAAGCGAGACCTTTGATCCAAATTCGGTCGCTAGAAGCGAGCAAAACGTCGAAGAAAAGCGCCAAGGCAGCAAAGAAGCCGAAGTACAAGGCGTGCCTGGAGCCGTAAGCAACATCGGCCCGGTCGAAGGCTTGCAAGACGGTAAAATGAAAGAACTCTACTCTAAAAGCTCATCCACGACGAACTACGAAATCTCAAAAAAGGTCGAGCGCGTCAAGGATCAGTTTGCTAAGATAAACCGCCTAAGCGCCGCAGTCGTAGTAGACGGAAAATACGAAAATAAAAAAGACGAAAAGGGCGAGCCTACGAAAGAAATTGTCTACGTCCCGCTTGATGAAAAGCAGTTAAGTCGAATCGACGCTCTCATCCGCCAGTCTATCGGCTTTGATCAAAACAGAGGCGATGAGGTAACGGTTAGTAACTTCGAGTTTCAGCGCCCTGACGGACAAACTCCAGCTAGCAAGGTAAATTCGTTCTTTGAGCTTTATATCTTGCCTTTTGCGCCGCTGCTAAAATATATATTCGTAGCGATTTTGCTCTACTTTTTCTACAAAAAAGTTATCGTGCCGTTTATGTCTAAGATGCTTGAGGACGTCAAAGAAGAAGAACCGGAGCCGATGCCAGATATAGTCGAGCTTGACGATAGCGAGGATACGTTGGAGAAATTTAAGGCCGCTAAGAAAAAGGTTGAAGAGCAGCTGGGCGTAGGAGGCGACTTTAACGAGGACGAGCTGCGCTACGACGTGATGCTTGAAAAGATGAAGCTAGTGGCTCAAGAGCGCGCCGAGGAGATCGCGGTACTACTCCAAGATATGATAAAAAACGATGCCGAATTTAGTAATCGTAAGGATATTTGATGGCTTCTATTAAACTCACTGAACAACAAAAGATGACCTATGACGATCTGTCGATGCCAGAAAAGGTCGCTATCTTGCTCATACAGCTTGGCGAGGATGCCACGACGCAGCTTTTTTCGCATATGGAAGTCGATGTGATAACCGAGATATCGCGCTACATCGCTACGGCAAGAAGCGTCGATAAGGCTGTGGCTTCGGCGGTTTTGGACGAATTTTACGCCTTGATGCAGTCAAATCAATATATAAGAAGCGGCGGACTTGATTATGCGAAGGAAATTTTATACCGTACGTTCGGTCCGGAAGCCGCACAAAAAATCCTCGACAAACTCGCCAAAAGTATGGAAAACTCAAAGAGTTTCGGCTATCTTACCAAGGTTAAGCCTCAGCAGCTTGCCGACTTTATCGTTACCGAGCATCCTCAGACTATCGCGCTTATTTTGGCGCATATGGATTCAACCAGCGCAGCCGAGACGCTGTCGTTTTTCCCTGATGAGCTTAGGAGCGAGGTTGTAGTTAGGATGGCGAATTTAGGCGACATCAGCCCCTCTATCATCAAGCGCGTCTCAACCGTGCTTGAGGGCAAGCTAGAGAGCCTAACGTCATACAAGGTCGAAGTCGGCGGTCCAAGAGCCGTCGCCGAGGTGCTAAATCGTCTCGGTCAAAAGGCGTCTAAATCTACGATCGAATACATCGAAGACGTCGATGAGAAGCTTGCTACGACGATCAAAGAGCTTATGTTTACCTTTGAGGATATCAATACCCTCAACCAAGCAGCTATCCGCGAGATACTCAAAAACGTAGATAAAAAAGACCTTATGATCGCTCTAAAAGGCAGCGGCGACGCGCTTAAAGAGAAATTTCTCTCCAGCAGGTCCCAGCGCGCCAGCGATTCGTTTAAAGAAGAGATGCAATTTTTGGGCGCGGTACGCGTAAAAGATGTCGAGGACGCTCAGCGCCGTATAGTAGAGCAGGTTCAGGCTCTAGCCGAGAGCGGAGCGTTCCAAATAGGCGAAAGCGATGAGATGATAGAATGAAAAGCAGTTTAATATCAAGCGAAAAAGCCAAAGAGCATTTTATAGAAAATTACAGATTTAAGGTGCTGGGTCAAGAAAAAAAGCAAGACTCGGCTCGTGGGCAAGACTACGAGGATCAAAGATCTGACGCCGGCGAGCAAGAGAGTTCAAATTTAAACGACGCAAAAGAGCAGAGCACGCATTTTAAGCCTGAATCAAGCTTTATCGAGGAGCTGCTAAAACGCACCGATGAGATGAGCGGCAATATGATAAAGCTGCAAATGCAAATCGAAAATCAAGAAAACGAATTTGCTAAACGCCTAGAAAGCGAGACCGCGCGCGCTAAAGAAGACGGCATAAGGCAGGGCGCAGAGGAGGCGGCGGCTAAATTTAACGAAGAGCTAAAGGCGCTTGAGAGCAGGTATCTGGGGTCTATAAATAAGCTAGAGGAGCAGGCGGCTAAATTTGAAAATCTCATCGTATCTAGCGAAGCGCAGCTGCCGACTACTGCTATCGAGATTGCAAAAGAGGTAGTAAAAAAAGAGATTTCTCTAAATTCGGCAAACATCGCCGTAGCCATATGCAAAGAGCTTTTTAGCGAGATAAAAGACGCCAAAGAGGTACAGGTCAAAGTAAATCCGAAAGATTACGAGTTTATCAAAGAAAATTTTTCCGGTCAAAACGTCAAAATCTCCGCCGACGAAGCCATCAGCGCTGGCGGAGCGATAGTGCTTAGCGACGCGGGCAACTTTGAAG
>CAUQMN010000019.1:0-10064 GCA_963518765.1 uncultured Campylobacter sp. | reverse complement strand
ATATGGGGCTTTATCCAGACTACACGATTAGACTTTTTGACAAGACGCGGGCGGAATTTGACGGGCGCGAGATACACGAAAAGGTCATTTTAAAAAGCGCAGCCAAAACGGACGAACAAACCCAGGCAAACGGCGCAAATTTAACCGCCGCCAAAAATCAAATCGGCAGACTAAAAAACCACTTCAAACACTACGCCTACGACAGTATCGAGCAGTTTATCGCCAAGCAAAATCGCTACTCGAGCCTGGGCGCAAAGGGCGCAAAATCAAGTAAATTTAAGGCCGTTTTAAATCCCGCGTGGACGTTTTTTAAGCTATTTTTCCTAAAAGGCGGCTGGCGCGAGGGCTGGCGCGGCTACGTGATAGCAAGGCTTTACGCGCAATACACATTTTGGAAGTACGTAAAATGAAAGATAAAAAAATCAAAATCCTAGTTATGAAATTTAGAAACATCGGCGACGTGCTGCTCACGACTCCGCTCATCGAAAACCTGCGCCGCATCTACCCTGACGCGCAGATAGATTTCGCGCTAAACAAGGGCACCGAAGCGATGATCGAAGGCAACCCGAACATCCAAAACATCCACATCTACGACCGCGCAAACATAAAAGAGGTCGGCTTTTTTAAACGGCTTTGGCGCGAGCTAAAGTTTATCCGCGCGATCAAAAAGCAAAAATACGACATCGCCGTGCAGACCACGACGGGCGACCGCGGCATCATCGTCGCCAAATACGCTAAAATCAAAACCATCGTGGGCTTTGAGGGCAAAAATATGACCGTAAATAAAATAATAACGCACAAAGCCCCTAAAATAGGCGGTCTGCGCCACACCGTGGATAGAAACCTAGACGCCTTGGCTGCGCTAGGACACGAGCCAAGCGGCAAAAAAGTGAGCGTGTATTTTGATCCAGAGTGCATCAGCCATCTAAATTTGCCGCCTAAATTTATCCACGTGCACCTAACTAGTCGCTGGATGTTTAAGTGCGCGGACGACGAAACTATGGCGCATATCATCGACTTTTGCGAGGGGCTGGGCGTGCGCGTAGTGCTAACGGCCGACAACAACGACGCCGAGCTAAAAAAGCTGGACGACGTGCTGGCGCTGTGCTCCTCTAGCCCCGTAAATCTAGGCAGCAAACTCACTCTAAAACAAACCGCCGCGCTATCAAAGCGCTCCGCGATGTTTATAGGCGTGGATACGGCGATCATGCACCTAGCCGCGGCTAACGACGTGCCCGTGATCGCGCTGTTTGGGCCCAGCGGGGCGTTTGAGTGGGGGCCGTGGGATAACGATCTAAACGAAAACGGCTACACTCAGCGCAACGGCAACCAAACTATGGGCAAGCACGCGGTATTTCAAAAAGACTGGGACTTCGTGCCGTGCGACAAAGAAGGGATGATAAAGCACGGCGTGGAGCGAACGCTGATGAGATTTGAGGGCGAGGAGCTAGAGGCGATAAAGAGCAAAATCAGGGAAAATTTGAGCCAAAGCTAAGCAGGCTTTGTAACATACGGCCGTTTTAGCTAAATTTTACGAGCAAATTTGAGCCGCGAGCGGTAAGTTTGGCTGCTTTGGTCAAATTTGACGATCAAATTTACCGGCTTGACTTTTGTAAGTCAAATTTGATTTGAACGCCGGCCGTTAAATTTGACCTTCTTGATTTTATAAATTTGAGCGCTTAAATTTGACGCCTAAGCCTTCTTTTCGTTAAACATATACGAGATCACAAAAACGATCATACAAACGGGCGCGAACGCAAATGCGAACGCCACGCTCCAGCCGGCGGCACGCTCGCCCAAAAAATACCCTGCTGCGAGGCATGCCGAAAACCCGCCGTAAAAAGCGCCAAGCGATAAATTTTCTACTGAAAAAAGTAACAAACTAAGATTTGGATTTTTTACAAACAGCTTACTTGGCTTAAAGTTTTTATACCTTTTGAACAAATACCAAAGCAGCACGCAAGCCAAAATCGCAAATATTGCCGCAAAACGGCAATCCTTAGCGCGCCCTCAAAAGGCAGAACCTCTAAAATCAATGCCGCCGCCCACCAATCAAGCAAGAAAACCACCCGCTAAGCGAGCAGATATCTCGCCGTCCTGTGAAATTTATACCTTTGCTCTGCACTCATCATATTTTGCTTTTTTCTAAATTTTACGATCAAAGCTTTTCAGCCGCCTTTTGCTTCTCTACTACCTAAATAATATTCTTCTAATGGATAATTTAGATTTCCGCAATTATCCAGCTCAAAACCTTGTTTTATATCAAACGACGCCTTGCTCCTCTCCTGATAATATTTTTTGATTTTTTCGGAAAAATTTATTCTATTAAATAGGTATTCGGAATGATTACGTTGTATATAATTGCCGCTAAATATAACAAATTTATCAAGAAACAAAGCGGCTGCAACATCTTTGTAAATACCTTCAATAAGGACTATCGGCCTATCAAATCCGAAGCCTCGCCATCCGAAGATGTTTTTAGATATTTTTTAGGATCGGTTTTTTTAGCTTTTAGCTCTTTTATGAGTATTTCCTCGGTCGTTTTTCCCTCCTTATAATACTTTTGTAATACCTCAAACCAATTTGATAAATTTATATTTTCTAATTCATAATATGCGATTTCATATGCGCTGCGCCGGGAACTACCATAAGCATAAACCCTATAATCATTGATCATTCGCTCTAATTTCAATTTGTAATCTAAAAACTGCCATATCGCTCTTTTATACAGCTCTTCTCTCGGCAAAATTCTATCTTCTTTTAGACAGTATCCTTGCTTGTATTTGTCGTAGTCGGAAATAGAAACTATCGCAAAGCCTCGCGAGGTAGAATAATCTGGGATTATGCGGATAAATACGGCGCAGAGTATCACTGCTAGAAATAGCGCTGCGGCTAGGATTTTAAATTTAAGTTTGCGAAATTTCATAATGGGTCCTTTAAATACCGCCGGCGAAGCAAACGCATATCTCGCCGCCGCGCAAAATTACGCCCGCTAATTCGCGTTTTTTAAATTTGAGCCGAATTTACGCAGACCGAACCAGATCCGCCAAAATGCCGATTTTTACTCAAATTTAGGGCAAATTTTACTTCTTTATCTTTGAGTATATCCCGCCCAAAAAATCGTTTTGATAGATAAAAAGCGTGCGTTTTAGCCACGCGGCGTCCTTTTTAGCGGCGATTCGCTTAATAGCAGATAGGTCGCCGTCAGGTCTATTTATACCTCGCTGCGTCGTGAAAAACGCCTCGTACCCCGCCTGCCTAGCTAGACGCATCAAATTTTCGTCGTATTTGCCGCGCGGCCAGCACAAAATTTTATCCTCGATGCCCAAATTTGCGCGCATAAACTCGCGGCACCGAGCGAAATTTTCCTCAGGCGGGAGCGCGCCGAAATACTCGTCAAAATGCGTATGCGTATGCGAGTGAAAGTCAAAAACGTCCCGCATCGCAGCTATCTCGTCAAGGCTCAAAAATACGTCCTGCGGGCGCTGGGGCGCTGCTTTTTTGTATTCGGAGTGAGTTAGCTCGGTAAACTCGCCCTGCCGTAGGCTCGCGCGCTCGATCCACTGCGTCACTAAAAATATGCTCGCCCGCAGCCCACACTCGCGCAAGATAGGGTAGGCGTAAACGTAGTTGTCCTTCCAACCGTCGTCAAAGGTGATGAGGACGCTTTTTTTAGGCACGGCCAGCTCGCCTTTTTTATAGGCGATAAATTCGCTCATCGTGAGCGTTTTATAGCCCGCCTCGGCGAGAAATCTCATCTGCGAGGCAAAATCCTCCGCGCTAGAAGCGATAAATCCGCCCTTTTTTAAAACGTGATGGTACATCAAAACGCTAACGCTCAACGCCGCCTCCTTTAGCTCCCGCCCGCGAATTTGCCGCCAGTAAGACGAAAAATCCAAGCATATAAAACATATAAAGTATGCGCAAATTTATCGCTTCAAACAACCCGCGCACTCCGAAATAACACGCTAGCGAGATAAAAATCGCAGCAAAAAGCAGCTCGCGCGAGCGTAAAAAATGCCTAAACGAATACGCCAAAAGCGATATAAAACCGCCCAGTAGCAGCGCCGTGCCGACTGCGCCGTAGTAGTAGTAGTGCCCGATAAAAAACGGCTCGTCGTTAAACCAGTACCGCTCGCCGCTCGGCCGCGTCTGCATCATAGAGATCTGTGCACCCTTGTCCGCCTCGTCTCGCAAAAAAGCGTCGTACTGCTCCTTGCCGTATCCAAGCCCCGTTACCGCGCGCGGACTAGCAAAAAGCAGCGGCAAGCGCTCCTTTAAAATCAAATCGCGCCCCGAGCTAAAGCCAGCACCCGCGATACGCTCTCTCATGCTCTCGTTTCCCAGATTTGCCTCGCTCACTAGCCCGATCTGGAAAAATTTATACATCGCCGTTGGCGAACTCAAAACCGCCGCCGACGCGCCCGCGATGCAAACGGCGAAGATAACGGCAAAGAGTTTAAATTTACGTTTCGCCTCGCCGCCAAAAATATACAAACAAAAACCAAACATAATAAAACAAGCAAGCATCGCGCCCCAGCTACCCCTAACGCCGCTAAAAATATCAAGCCCTACGGACGCTAGACAAAGCGCGGCGCACGCAACTCGCGCCCAAAGCCGCCTAAAAACAAAAATCCCGACCAACGCAAAAGGCAAAAATCTATCCACGTAGTCCGCATACGCGCGGCGCACGACTCGCGAGTCAAATTCGCCAGCGCTGCCAAGCCTCTCAAACTCGCTAAAAAGCGGCGCGGCGTAATAAACGCTAACGAGCGCAAAAGCGGTTAAAATAGCGTAAAAAAAGGCTCTAGGCTCGGCCTGATCGCCGTTTGCTACGACGTAGACGATGAGCAAAAAAGCAAATCCGCGGCCAAATTCGCCCGCAGCGTTGCCCAGCGAGTCAAACTGCGGCGCGTAGGGAAAGGCTGAGATCAAAAACGCGTAAAAAGTAAACGCGATAAGACAAAACGCGGGCGCGCGCGAAAGGCTAAAATTTACCCCAACCCTTGCTGCAAATCGCGCCCTATCGGTAAAATAAAGCCAGATCGCACATACAAGCGCGAGATAAAGCGAGACGTTTTTCGCCGCCGTCATACGCGGAACGTGCTCGCAGGCCATAAAAACGCAAACGAGGTATAAAGCGGCGTTTTGCAAGCGGTTTTGTAGCTTCGTCATTTTCTCCCTTAAATTTAAAGCGCCCATTATAACGATAAAATCATTAAAATCCAGTAAGCGATTTTAGTCGAATTTTAGCCCGCGCGCTCTCAAAAAGCGTCCGTAAATTTATAAATTTATGCTAAATTTGGGCTAAATTTTTACGGAATAAAGGCCTAAATTTTGATATATTTTCTCATATATTTGCTCATTTACCCATATCTTTTCGCGATGAAAAAGCTAAAATTTAAAGGCGAAAAAGGCAAAATTTTACTCATACAAACCGCTAAAATAGGCGACTACGCAAACTCGAGCGTGATCTTTGACAGGCTTAGCAAATTTGACGTGCTAATCGACGAAATAAACCTAGCCTTTGCAAAACACGACAGCCGAATAGAAAAAATATTTACGATAAACGGCGTAAAGCGTAAAAAAACCTCTAAGCTAGGGCTCGCGCTAGAGCTTTTTTCGTGCAACTACGAGAGCGTCTACGTGCTTATGCCAAACGGCCTAAATCTCTTTTTAGCGCGCTGCACTCTAGCTCAAAACATCGTCGCCGTACATCACTACGCGGCATCTAGCGACTTTGCCCTGCTGGCGCTCGGTATGAAAAAAGTGCCACATACCCTGCAAGACCTAACGCTGCTAACCTACCTAAAAACGCTGGGCGAGAGCGAGCTAAAATATGAAAAATGCTTGCAAAAACCGCTCTTTATCCCGCAAGAAAATCTAATAAAAAGCGGCAAATTTAAGATCGGCGTGAGCCTGAGCGCGGGCAATAAAATGAAAACGCCGCCAAAAAAAACTTGGGAAAAAATCTTTGAAATTTTCGCTAAATTTGACTGCGAGGTTTACATTTTCGGCGTCGGCGAAGAGGCTGCGCTGCTAAAAAACCTGCTCGCGGAAAATACGGACAAAAAGCAGACGGAAAATCCGAGCAATGGACAAATTTGCGCAAATTTAGCCGGTAGCGATGCGAGCGAAATTTACGGCGGTCTTGAAAATACAAACGAAGAGCAATCAAAAGCTCAAATTTGCAGCAAAAATGGCACTAGCGACGAGTTAAATTTTAGCTCGCAAATTTGCGATACCTACGTGAAAAGATTCGGCCAAAACGAGCTAAAAATCATCTCTTTGATAGATAAAATCAACCTTGAGGAGCTACCGTTTTATCTCTCGCAGATGCAGCTTTACGCAAGCTCAGACACGGGCAACTACTACGTCGCAGACAGCATGCGCACACCCACGATCTGCCTGATGGGGCCTTGTTTTGCCAGCGAGCAAAGGGGCGTCGCCGACTCGCTCGTGATAAACTCGCATTTGCCGCCCGTTAGCTCCGTGTTTAAAACCGTGCGGGATATCGACGCGAGCGCATTTTTCGATCTTAGCGAGCAAAATCTCGCAGACATCGAGGCCTTCGTTAAAGTTCGCCATATATCCTATCTATCCCGCGAAGATAATTTTCTATGCTAAATGCCTTTATAACGGCATCGTCGGGGCTTTTTGAGGCCGGCTTACGCAAGCTCTCAAAGCAGGCTAAAAGCGCGTCAGAGCTTCTTTGAACTATAAAAAAATCTTGCTTTTTTGAGGAAATTTCATAAATCTCTCTTATGACGGCGATATCAGAGTACACCACGCCAAGCCCGCAGCCAAGCGCCTCGATGACGACTCTGGGCAGTCCCTCGTCGCTGGAAAATCCAAGTACGTAGTCGCACGCTGCATAAATCTCGTCCATCTTGGAAACAAAACCCAGATACTCGGCCTTGTTTGATTTTATCAGCGCATCAAATTTGGCTTTCGCGCCCGCTTTTAGCTCGCCCGCGCCCGCGAAATAAACCTTTACATCGCTTCTTTTTAGTCCCGCAAGCGCGTCAAAAACCAGCTCATGGCCTTTAAGCGTCAAGAAATTTGCGGGCATTACGATATTTATTTTTTCGGCGTCAAATTTGGCTTTTAGGGCGGCGATTTTATCGTCGCCGCTATCTTTTAAATTTGTCTGCGAGGGGCTTAAATTTTCGCTCGCTTCAGACTTTTCCCGCCTTAAAACAGGCGCCTCTACAGGATTGTAAACCACGTTTTTAGGCATATTTATCTGCGCGGCGTAAAAATCATAAGTCGCGTTTGAAACGCAAACAGGCGTAAATTTTAGCCGCTTTAAAATCTCAAGCTTAAAGGGCTCGACGGCCGAGTTTTTACGCAAATGCTGTACTACCGCGATATTTAGGGCGTTTGCGGCGGCGATGTAAGCAAGATTGGTTGAAAAGTGATTATTTAGATGAAGGATATCTGGGCGCACCTGCCCAAGCAAGCAAAGCGCGTAGTCGTAGTCTTTTTTATAGAGGTATTTTGCTAAAATTTGACCACCCAGAGCGCGTAAAAGCTCTTTTTTTAGCTTTGAGGGTTGCTTTTTTGGTTCAAATTTTATAAATTTAGCCCCGGCTTCTTCGATGATTTTCGAGATTTTGCGTCCGCCCGCCTCGTAATCGGTCTCAAAAAACGCGCAAAGCTCGTATTTTTGCTGCGCGGCAAGCCCACGCAAAAGATACAAAAAACTCTTCGTCCCGCCCCCGTATTCGCGCCCCGTATCGACGAACAAAATCTTTTTCAAATCATTTCCTTTAGCATCTCCCAGACCTCATCGGCTCCTATTTGCAGCATACACTCCTGAAATTTGCAGTTTTTACCGACGCAAGGCGAACAGGTGCGCGGCTTTTTGATAAATTTATGGATGTTTTCGTCAAAATCCGGGTTTGAATTTACGGGCGACGCGACTGCAAAAAGCCCGATCGTAGGCGTTTTTAGCGCAGCTGCGACGTGCAGCGGACCGGTATCGGGCGTGACAAGCACGTCAAGCCTAGCTATCAGCGCGGCAGCCTCTCGCAGACTAAATTTACCCGCCGCATCTATCACGTGTGCGCTTCTTAACTCCTCGTCTAACTGCGCGGTCATCGCTCGCTCGGCGGGGCTGCCCGTTAGCACGATGACGGCGTCCGTGCGCTCCAAAATAATTCCCGCCAGCTCCCGCCAACGCTGCCAAAACCACTGCCTGGAAACCGTGCTAGCCCCCATCTGAAAGCCGATAAATTTGCGTTTGCCGTCTTTTTTTAGCATTTCATCGACGCGGGCGAAATCCTCATCGCGCAGATACAAATTTAGCCTCGTGTCGCGACTTCTGATGCCTACGAATTTAAGCTGCTCGAGGCGGTTTAGTACGACGTACCTCTCATCTCCGTAAGGCTCTGGCGCGTTTGAGTGAAAGGGGCTAAATTTACTGCCGGCATTTGGCAGCTTAAAGACGTATTTGGCCCCGCTTAAAACGGCTAACGGCGTAGCCTGCGGCTCGTTTGAGTGCAGGATAAAGATGGCGTCGGGTTTTATCTTTTTTAGCTGCGATAAAGCGCGTAAAAAACCGCCTTTTTTGCCACCATAAAGCAAAATTTCATCGATATTCGGATCGGTTTTAAAAAGCGGCGCAGTAGATGGATTTAGTAGCGCGACGGTGCGTACGTGCGGGAAATTTTGCCGAAAAACGCGAAAAACGGGCGTGTTAAAAATCGTATCGCCAAGCGCGGTGTTGCTAAAAAAACAGACCGTTTGTATAGGCTGCGTAACCAGCTGCGTTTTGCGCACGCTTTTAAAGCGCAAAATGAGTCGCGCCGCGCTCTCAAAGAGCTTCATACATAGCTTCCGTCTGCGCGACCATCGTCTCTATCGAGAAATTTCGCACGATAAATTCCCTCGCGTTCGCGCTAAATTTCGCCCGAAGCGCAGCGTCTTCTATCAGCGTTTTTAAGGCCGCTTTGAGCGATTCTTTATCGCCGTTTTTAAACAAAAGTCCCGTTTCGCCGCTATTTATCGCTTCGCCGATGCCGCCCGCGTCGCTACCGATACAAGGCACCCCGCACGACTGCGCTTCAAGCAGCGCCGTGCCCAGCGCCTCCATCTTTGAGGGCAGCACGAAAACGTCAAAACTACCCAAAAACTCGCTCACGTCGGTGCGGGGGCCGAGCATGTAGATGTTTGGCGTCTTTATTTTTTTTAGATTTTCTTCCTGCGGACCGTCGCCGACCACGACTAGCGCGGTGTTTGGCAGATTTAGCTCGCTAAAAGCTTCAAATAGAAGCTGATGATTTTTCGCTGCGCGCAATACCGCTACGATGCCCACTACGACGCAGTCTGCGCTCAAATTTAGCTCCGCTTTTATATCTTTGGTGAAATTTGGATTAAATCGCACCGTATCCACGCCGGTATAGATAACGTCTATCAAATTTTCCCGCACGCCTTGCGAGACGAGCTGGAATTTTACGGCGTTTGAGACGGCTACGATTTTATCGTTTACGTTGTAGCTAAATGCCGACCTGATCGGCGTTTGCAGGTGTCTAGTGCGCACGACTTTAGCGCCCGTTAGCTTTGAGACGATCGCGCCGATGTTGCCGTCCTTACCCGAGTGCGTGGCGATGACCGAGATGCCTTTTTTGCGCACGAAACGGCAAATTTTAAAAATTTCAAAAATATTATAGACCTTGCTTAGGTTAAATTTCGCAAACTCGCAATCAATGGGCTTTTCAAAGCTTTTTGAGCCCGGATTTAGCGCGTAAAATACCTTAAATTTATCCTTATTTAGCCCGTTTATGACGCGCTGCGTGCGGTGTTCCTGCCCGCCGAATCCTAGCGAGCTTTCAAGCTCTAGGATGTTGATTTTGTCCGTTTTTTTCATATATTTTTGACCGCCTCGTAGATTTCCTCGTCCGCGACGTCCTGCGCCCTTTTACTCGCGCTTTGTAGCAAGGCGCACTCCGCGCCGCCGCAAATGGGAGCCCAGCGAGCGGCGTCCGTTTTGCCAAGTACCAGAACCGTTTTTATGCCAAGCGCAGGAGCTAGATGCGCTACGCCGCCGTCAAGCGTGAGGA
>CAUQMN010000018.1:0-10094 GCA_963518765.1 uncultured Campylobacter sp. | reverse complement strand
CGTTTGCGCCGCCCAGATAGCGGTACAAAGGCACGTCAAGGCTCTTTGCTGCCGCGCGCGCTACCGCCATAGATACGCCAAGCACCGCATTTGCGCCCAAATTTGAGTAGTTATCGGTGCCGTCAAGCTCGCGCATTTCATCATCAAGCGCCTTTTGATCAAACGCATCCAGCCCGATCACGGCTTCGGCGATCTGCGAATTTACGTTTTCTACCGCCTTTAGCACGCCCTTGCCGCAGTATCTCTCGTCTTTATCGCGAAGCTCCAGCGCCTCGCGTTTGCCCGTGCTTGCGCCGCTTGGGACTATCGCGCTTGCTACGGTGCCGTCGCTTAGAGCCACGGTCGCTTTTACGGTCGGATTGCCGCGGCTATCAAGTACTTCTATCGCGGTTACGTCTTCTACAAATACCATTTTTTATTCCTCCATATTTTCTTCTATGCTTTCGCTTTCGTCGTCGGTATCTTTGCCGCCCGCACCGCTTATTAGCTTATCTAGGCCGATCGAGCTTTTTATCGTCGCTACGATCTCGTCTGATATCTCGGGGTGCTCTTTGAGATAGGCTTTTGCGTTTTCGCGGCCTTGGCCGATTTTGGCGGCTTTGTAGCTAAACCACGCGCCGCTTTTGTCGATGATATCAAGCTTCACGCCGTAGTCGATGATCTCGCCGTCGCGGCTGATACCCTCGCCGAACATTATGTCGAATTCCGCCGTTTTAAACGGAGGCGCGACTTTATTTTTCACGACTTTTACCTTCGTGCGGTTGCCGATAGGCTCTTCGTTTTGTTTTAGAGTGGCGATTTTTCGCACGTCTAGGCGCACAGAGGCGTAAAATTTAAGCGCGTTACCGCCCGTAGTGGTCTCAGGCGTGCCGTAGCCCATCGCGCCGATTTTCATACGAATTTGGTTGATAAATATCACGGTCGTGTTCATCTTGTGCACGACGCCCGCGAGTTTGCGTAGCGCTTGGCTCATTAGTCGCGCCTGAAGCCCCACGTGTTGATCGCCCATATCGCCTTCTATCTCGCTTTTTGGCGTTAGAGCCGCGACGCTATCGACGACGATAAGCTCGACCGCGCCGCTTCTAGCGAGGTTTTCTACGATCTCAAGCGCCTGCTCGCCAAAGTCCGGCTGGCTGACGTAAAGATTTTCGGTATCTACGCCCAAATTTGCCGCGTATTTCACGTCTAGAGCGTGCTCAGCGTCGATAAAGGCGCACGTGGCTCCGGTCTTTTGCGCTTCGGCGATGATGTGTAACGTCAGAGTCGTTTTACCCGAGCTCTCAGGTCCGTAAACCTCGATGATACGGCCCTTTGGGATACCGCCTATACCAAGGGCTAGGTCAAGTCCTAGCGAGCCGGTCGAGATGCTGTCTATCGCCTCGACTTGTTTGTCGCCAAGGCGGATCAGCGTACCCTTGCCAAATGCTTTGTCTATCTGCTTTAAAGCCGCGTCTAAGGCCTTTTTCTTGTCCGAATCGTTTGTCGGCGGGACTATCTTTTTCTCTTCTTTTTCTTTTGCCATCGGCTTCCTTAAATTTAAAATAATCGGGCTGATTTTATCAAATTTGAGATGAATTTTTGATTATTCGCGTAAATTTGAGGCGGGTTTGAGCGGGGTCAAATTTACCCTAAATTTACGCCTTTTTTAAAACGTAAAGCAGCTCGCTCACGTGCGTCGGGCGACTGGCTAGGTTTCTGCTACCGCGAAAAGCGTTGTATTTTTGCTCCAAAATTTGCACTTCGCCAAGCCCGGCTAAATTTTGGCTAAATTCCTCGCGCGCGATGAAGCCCTCGGAGTTAAACGAGATGAGCACGAATTTAGCTTTTAGCTTTGAGATTAGCTCGAAAAATGCCGGCGCGGCGGCGGATTTTTGATTAAACACCGAGCGGTTCCAGCCCCGCGCGATACCCGAAACCCGCGAGATTTCGCTCGGGCGCTCGTAGCTAGCGATCAAATTTAACATAAAGTAGTTCGAGCCGTAGGGGTGCTGGTTATAAGGCGGATCAAGATAGACCAGATCAAGCGGCGGAAGCTCGGCGGCAAGCTCCTCGGCGCCTCGCTTTTGCACGTCAAATTCGACGTTAAAATTTGAAAAAACGGGCTTAAGCAGGCTGATGTCTGCCGTGATGCGAGATAGCGCGTGTTTGCCGCGTCCGCCAAACTGCCCAAGGCCGTCCTTGTTTTTATGAAAACCCTTGAAAATACCGCTGGTATTTGCGTGCACGCTGGCTGAATACAGCAACGGAGCGACGAAAAAAACGCGCAACTCCTGCGGCACGAGTGCATCGATCATCCGGCGCGCGGTGTCTATGTAGGCGGCGTTTTTTCTCGTGTAAAAGACGCGGTCCGTCGCTGAGATATTTGCCTCGTCTTTTGGCGCGTAAAGCTCGCAGATAAAGCCCTCACGCAAATTTGCGCCGATTTCGCGCGTTAGTTTTTCATGCCAAAAATCAAGCTCTTTTTTAAACTCCGCGTTTGCGTTTGCGAGATAGCACTCGTTTGTTACGCGGCTATAAAGTTCCAGGTCGTTTGCGATGATGAAGCTTGCGTGGGATTTTAAAAACCGAGACACGATGCCGCTGCCGCTAAAAAGGTCGCAGCAGCTTAGTTTTTCTTTGCCAAGCGCCTCTTTTGCGATATTTACGCCTTGTTCGATGAAGCCTAAAAGCGAGCGTTTGTTGCCGAGATAAGTTAAAATTTGCTCTTTTAAATACGCCTGATTTTCCATATTTTTCTTTATAAATTCCGCATTTTTATGGCGATTGTAGCAAAAATTTACTATAATTTTGCAATTAGGCCGCGCGCGAAATTTAAAGCGGAGCAAAAAGGATAAAATTTGAAGATTTTTAAGCATATAAACGTCGCCCACTCGCCCGATGCGGATGATATTTTTATGTATAAGGCGATTGATTTTGGTTGGGTGAGCTCCAAAAATCTAAAATTTAGCGCCACTGCGCTTGATATCCAGACGCTAAACGACGAGGCGCTAAAGGGCACCTATGAGGCCACGGCGATTAGCTTCGCGCTATATCCGCTAATCTGCGACGAATACGCGCTTTTGCGCACGGCGGTGAGCTTTGGCGAGGGTTATGGGCCAAAGCTAGTTAAGAAAAAGGGCGCGGTTTTAAAGCGAAATTTCAAGGTCGCACTAAGTGGCAAACACACTACCAATGCTCTGCTTTTTCGCATGGCGTACCCGCAGGCGCGCATAGTTTATAAAAATTTCCTAGACATCGAAGGCGCGGTTTTAGGCGGCGAGGTGGACGCTGGCGTGCTGATACACGAGAGCATTTTGGACTTTTCGGACGAGCTTTGCGTGGAGCGCGAGATCTGGGATATCTGGAGCGAGCTAGCGGGCGAAAATCTGCCTCTGCCGCTAGGCGGTATGGCGGTTCGCCGCAGCCTGCCGATAACCGACGCCATCGAGTGCGAGCGCGTGCTAACGGAGGGCGTGCGCATCGCCACCGCGCATAAGCCCTTTTTGTCGCACATGCTAATGGAGCGAAATTTGATCCGCGTCGATAAAGAACAACTAAAAACCTACCTAAATCTCTACGCGAACGACAGCTCCGTCTCGATGAACGAAACGCAGCTAAAGGCGGTAGATAGGCTTTTTGCGCTTGGCTACGAGCGCGGATTTTACCCACTACCGATCAAGGCCAAAAACTACCTCGTACCCGCCGAGTACAACAATATAAGGTTTAGCTAATGCAATCAACGCTCATAGAACTCGGTATCGAAACCTTTAAGATCGCGCTATATCTGAGCTTCCCTATGCTGCTAGCGGGTCTGTCGGCGGGGCTCATCATCAGTATATTTCAGGCTACGACGCAGATAAACGAGATGACGCTAAGCTTCGTGCCAAAGATCATTTTAGTCGTCGTCGTGATTATATTTTTGATGCCGTGGATGGTCTCGATGATGGTTGATTTCACGACGCGTATGATAGAGTTTATCCCGAATTTCGTGCAATGACGCAGCTTATAGACTTTTCCAAATTTAGCTCGGTGCGAGTAGGCGGCGTGCACGAGGTGGCGGTGCTAGAAAGCATTGAGGACGCGCTAAAGCCGGAATTTAACGGCCGCGTGATGATAGGCGGCGCAAATAACATACTCGTTTCGCCAAACCCGCCCGCGATGATGATGTTAGGCGGCGCGTTTGATTATATAAATTTGAGCGGCGACGTGCTTAGTATCGGTGCTGCGACGAAGTCGGGCAAAATTTACAACTTCACTAAAAAGCATAATATCGGCGGATTTGAGTTTTTGCAAAATATCCCTGGTACGCTTGGGGGCCTCATCAAAATGAACGCGGGGCTTTGCGGCGTTAGTATCAGCGACGACTTGCTCGCGGTGCGGCTGGGACGCGGCCTGGTAGAGCGCGAGAGGATAAGCTTTAGCTACCGAAAAAGCGGGATAGATGAGCCGATTTTCGGCGCCGAGTTTAAAATTTCGCGCGAATTTGACGCAGCGCTCGCCGCCGATTTTGCCGCTAAGCGCGCAAATCAACCAAAGGGCGCTAGCTTTGGCAGCTGTTTCGTAAATCCGCCGGGCGACTACGCGGGCAGACTGATCGAAGCCGTCGGGCTAAAAGGCTACGCGATAGGCGGGGCTAAATTTAGCGAGCAGCATGCAAATTTCATCGTAAATTTTAACGCCGCGACCTTTGCGGACGTGACGGGACTCATAAATTTAGCCCGCGAGCGCGTGTTGGAGAAATTTGACATCCAGCTAAAAACCGAAGTCGTGATACTCTAGACCTAGGCTTACTAAAATAACACAAAAAATATCATTTAACTAAAAACGGTTTTTGATTAAGTTAAGTACGCCTAAATTTTTATTTCATTTAAGCCCGCAAAATGTCTATTCTTAAGTAAATATTTCTATTTATTTTTATAAAATAAAAAATATTTTAAAACAAAGGATAAACAGTGACTTTTGGCGAATCCATAAAAAGTTGCCTTAACGGCTACGTAAAGTTTGACGGCAGAGCGCCTAGGTCGGAGTACTGGTGGTTTTTAGTCTTTATTTTTCTAGTAGACGTAGTTGCGGCTTGCATAGACTTAAGTGCATCAACCATATACGAAAAATCAGAGCTTGTTTCTACGCTTGCGGGTTTAGCCCTTTTGTTACCCAACCTTGCAGTCTGCGTCAGAAGGCTTCACGACCTAAACAAAAGCGGCTGGTGGGTGCTACTCTTTTTTATTCCGATCATCGGCCATATCATTTTAATCGTATGGTTTGCTACGCGCGGCACGGTAGGCGCAAATAGCTTCGGCGAAGACCCGTTGGCGGCAGCTTAAAGAGGCTAAAAATATCCGAAAAAGGCGGCGTAAAGAAAAGACGAGTTATTTTATTTGCGCGGGCGGCGTCTAGTTTTTGCAGTTTATAAACGTTTGTGCCAAAGCTTAGCGCCGCTGTGAAATTTTACGCACGCAAAGCAAATACAAAATGAAAAATCTTTTTATAAGCAACGAGCTGCGCGATATTTCGGTATGCGGCGAGAACTTCGGCGGAGCGATTTTTGACGGTTTGTCGGTTAGGGATGCGAAATTTATTCGGTGTGATTTTTCAAATGCGAGAATAGGCCTACGAAAAAACGTTAATTTTGAAAATACCGTTTTTCAAAAGGTAGATTTTCGTAGCGTCGGACAGGTAAATGCGGTTTACGATAATTGCAAATTTATCGGTTGCGATTTTCGCGGAACGAGATTAGACGACTTATCGACGAAATATTTCTCGTGTTTATTTGATAAATGCAAAATAACCGACCAAAAATTTTCAGTAAATAATTTTCAAAAAAATACGATTATCGGGAAAATATCCGAAGTCCAGTTTATCGGCGGCAACCAAAGGTTAGGCAAGCTTGACGAGCTAAATTTAAACCTATCCGCCTGCAAAATCTCGTTTTTTAAATTTATAAATTGCGATATATCAAACATCGTTCCGCCCGACTTTTCTAATTATATATTTATAAAAAATTTAAAAACTAAAATCCAAAAAGCAAACGAAAAACTAGAGTTAGACGATTTGTCCGCGGTAAACAAAAAAACGATGGAAAGAAAGTTAAGGCATTTAGGCGGGCTGGATGCGTATTTGTTTAACGTAGAGGATGAAATTTACATCAACGGTTTAGAATTTACGGAAAAATTCTTTTTTTATTTAGGCGTGGATACGGCTTGTTTGTTAAAATAAATTTAAAGGCGTTTAACGATGAAATTTATTAGCGTAGATATAGATTTTTTAGATATTTATTCTAAAAATTTAGACGAAGAATACAAAAATTTTCACCTAAAAATGGCAGAAATTTTCGGTTTTCCGACCTTTTACGGCAAAAATCTCGCCGCTTTGATAGATTGCTTATCTGATTTAAGAACATTTGGAGACGAAGAGCCCATGACTCGCTACTCTTTGGGCGATGACGAATGCCTTTTATTAAACGTTAGAAATTTATCTAAAGCCTCAGACGATTTAAGGCGCAAATTTTTATTAGCCCTAGAAGCCGTAAATACGCGCTTATCGGCGGGTAAGACGCCTACGATATTAGTAAATTTAACGAGCAAAGGGTAGGCTTGTTGCAAGAGATAAGAACCAGCTGCGAACCGGCGGTAATCGGAGTTAGAAACGGCCTATATCAGACGGAGTTTATAGACGCTAAATCCTTTCCCTCCAAAGACGTCAAAGAAAAATTTGCGAGCGTTTTTACGAATCCGCTAAATTTATACGCATTTAAAGACGAAGGCATTAAAGCGTTTGCGCTAAAACGAGCAAAACAAACCGATATCGTTTCTTGCGACTCGGGTATTTTTGATTTGGATTTTTTGATTTCGCAAAAAGCAGTAGACGTCATCAAATCTTTTAAAATTAATAATCTGATAAAAGTACCCGTCGAAATTGACGGCTGGAGCGGTAAATATTTCGCGGTTAGTTTTCTCAAATACGGCGTTAATATCGTAAATTTTCCCGAGTCTATTTTCGTATATCAAGATTACGATAAAGAGCAAGGAAAATTTATCGATATCGTAAGAAGCATTAACGCCCCAGACGAATATGGCGACTTAATGACGCAAATCGTCCCTAGAAAAATATCGCTATCGCAAAAAATAGAAGATAAGGCGTTTCATATAAACGGCATGGGGCTATTTTTCTCTCGCGATATTTTGGACGCGTTTTTATCGCAGCAAATAAGCGGGTTTAGCCTGCATGACACTTTCGTTCTAGCTTAAATTTACAGGCTTTTTGGGAGTTTGGCGACCGCGCGGCTTTGGCGTAAATTTACCTTAGCTTAAATCAGGTTATAAATTTTCGCCGCCCATAGCCGAATTTTGCTTGTTTGTCTGATTTTGCGTTTGCCGGGCGGTTAAATTTAGGGCGTCAGGCTCGCTCGTATTTGCCAAAAAACGTATCGGCGAGGCTTTGTTTACCTTACTCTCTTTGGCGTGGCGCTCAAAACTCGGGCGCGCATTCGTCGTTTGTTTGAGCGCTTTTATCTGAATTTACGAGTTTATTTAAACCCAAAGCAGCCTTTTGCCTTAGCGTTTCGTTTGCGAGGCGGCTTTTGTCTTGGCTCTACCCGCACGGTCGTTTGAAATTTTGCACTCTAGCCGCCCTTAAAGCCCATTTCGCCGTAAATTTAGCCCAGATAACATATCGCTAAGGCCGCTAAAATGAGCGCCAAACTAAGCGCGGCCGTTAGTTTATATAGCCGCAAAGCTCCCGCGCAGCGACTTTTCATATCGCGGATTTTAGGCGGCTTGCTAGCTAAATTTAGCTCCGCAAGCGCTGCGTCAAATTTACCGCAATCAAGCCTCCCATCCGCAAAATCTCTAAAAATCAGCGTATCAAAATGTAGCCTTACGTGCAGATAAAATAGCCCCGCAAAAGCCGCTAAAAAGCCTGCAATCACGGCAAAATGCGTAAAAATCGTAAGACAGACGGCAAGCTGAAGTAAATTTAACAAGAAAAACAGCCTATGCGTCGCTAAAAACCTAGCCGTAACCAGCGCCAAGGCTCTGTCGTCCGTCCTTTGGCGGCATTCGCGCTCCCCGCCTTGCGCCGCTTTTTCGTTTTGCTCCGCATTCGTCATTTTCTCTCCTCATTTTGGGCGTTTGGTTAAATTTCCGTTCGTTTTTGCCGAGAATTTTGCAATACCGCTTGTTTCTAGCCTTCAGATTTTTAAATTTGATCCCCCAAACCGGACTTGATCAAATTTTGGCCTGCGCCTATTTCGCGCTTAAATTTGCCGCTTCTTTACTCCGCTTTCGAATTTACGCGGGCTTCTGCGGCTAGCCGCGCTATCCGATCGCGCAGCGAGCTAGCGACTGCGATCTTTTCGCGGCGAGATTTTAGCAAATTTAGCGCCTCGTCAAAGCCCAGTCCACCGTAAATCACCAGCCAAGCAAGCAGCACCGACGCGCTCCTGCCGTAGCCCAGCGCGCAGCACACTAGCACTTTATTATCGTTTTGCTCGGCGGCTCGCTCGTTCGCGCCTGCAAGATTTTGCCCCGCCTCGGCGATTTCGCTTTCGTTTGCCGCACCGCGCGTTTGCAAATTTACCCGCGAGTCCGTTTGCTCGTTAAATTTAAAATCTCGCCCGTGCGCGCAGCCTGCCTTGGCGCTAAAATTTAATCCTAGCTCTGCCGCCCTTTGCGGTAAATTTTCGCCGCCGTAAAGAGCCCTTTTTACGAGCCGCTCAAGTTCGTCTGCGCCGCGTTTTAGCTCATCTACGCTCGGCGTTATCATATCTAGCATAGGCAGGCTCGCGTAAATTTGCGTGCCGCCAGGCCGCTCAAACTCGGCCGCGCAGTCTAGCACGGCGTCAAATTTGCCCGCCTGCTTAACCGAGCCAAGATACAGCCCTGGCAAAATCTCGTCTGAAAGCCGGCGTCCGCGCAGCCAAAAGAGCGCATTTAACCGCGCGACGCAAAGATAGGGAAAAAGTAAAGCTTTAGCAGCGGCGGCGTGACGGCCTTGCTCGTTTTTAGCAAAAACTCCCGCGCCCAAAAAGGTATAACCGCAAGCAACCAGCGCGAAACTAAGGCTCGCCCACGATAGCCACAGCATCCACGCGCTCCAAAATTTAGCTCCCAAAATCGCCGCAAAAAGCGTCAAAAACGCAAGCCCCAGATATAGCGCCGCCCATTTGTAGCGAGCGGACTCCCTAGCCATGGCAAATCTAAGCGGCGCGCCCTCTAGCGGGCGAATCAGAAGTACGAGGCAGCCCGCGGCTAGCCCCGTCGGAATGTCGATAAAATGGTGCTGATACGTGGTCAGCACGCTAAGGCCGATGAGCGCAAACCACGCGACAAGCGCTGCTTTAAGCCAAACCGCGCGCGCCTTGCGAAGGTAAAATGCGCCCACCACGACGCAAAGTATTATATGTAGCGACGGAGCTTGATTAAACGGGAGATCAAAGGCGGCGAGACTTGAGAACAAAAAGCCGCTAAAGCCCGAAACCGCGGGCTTCTCCCACGATATTTGCAGAGGAAAAGCGATGAAAAACAGCGTCGCTATCATCTGCGCGACTAGCAGCTGCGTAACGTAGCGCGCGAGCTCACGGCTGTCGCGGCAGAGGAAAAATCCAAGCGCGTAGAGCAAATTTAGCGACCAATACGGCACGATGCTCCACGCCCAAAACGGCACCGCGCGCTCCCAAGCGAAATAGATCTCGGGCACGTTTGCACGAGCGCTCGCGAGGGCGTTTGTAGCGCCATAGCTAGCGTAAAATATCGCCGCAACGACGACTAGCGCAACCAGCTGCGATAAAAACGGTTTTGTTTTCATTTTTGCCTTTTTTGCTAATTCTATCAAATTTTAGCGGATTTGCGCTTTTATGGTTTAATGGGCCGAGATCGCTCGCTTGACGTAAAAACGTAAAATTTACTCGACGAGACCTGAATCTTTAAGGTACCAAATTTGGTTTTGTTAAATTTAGCATTGCGCATTAAATTTAATCTTTCTTGTTAAGGGGGAAGGGGCTTGAATTGCGCTCTGCCAGCAGTTGCGAGGCAAAGCCGAAGCAAAAGAGCTCCCTTTTTCTTTTTTTTCGGGAGAGGAAGGGGTTTCTACTTACGAAGCGTCGCCTTCCTTTGCGT
>CAUQMN010000017.1:0-10275 GCA_963518765.1 uncultured Campylobacter sp. | reverse complement strand
GCGCGAACGCTAGCGTACTGCCGGTGCCGATGTTTAATATAATCAACGGCGGCGCGCACGCGAACAACAGCGTGGATTTTCAAGAATTTATGATTATGCCGTTTGGATTTGATAAATTTAGCGACGCGCTGCGAGCGGCGACTGAGATTTACCACACGCTAAAAGGCCTTCTAAACGCAGCCGGTCACAGCACGGCGGTGGGCGACGAGGGCGGATTTGCGCCAAATTTAAACGATAACGAAGAGCCGATCAAACTCATCATGCAAGCCATCGAAAAAGCAGGCTACAAAGCGGGCGAGCAGATCAAACTAGCCCTTGACGTGGCAGCCAGCGAGCTGTACGAAAACGGCAAATATAAACTAGAAGGCAAGGAATTTAGCAGCGAAGAGCTGATCGAGAGATACGCGCAGCTTTGCGAGAAGTATCCGATATTTTCGATCGAGGACGGCCTAAGCGAGGATGACTGGGCGGGCTGGGCGAAGCTAACTAGCAAACTAGGCTCTAAGGTGCAGCTCGTGGGCGACGATCTATTTGTAACGAACGAGAAAATTTTACGCGAAGGCATCGCCAAAGGCGTAGCTAACGCGATCCTAATCAAACCAAATCAAATCGGCACGGTTAGCCAAACCATGCAGACGATCCGCCTAGCGCAGCGCAAAGGCTACCGCTGCGTGATGAGCCACAGAAGCGGCGAGAGTGAGGATAGCTTTATCGCGGACTTCGCCGTCGCGATGAATACGGGCCAAATCAAAACGGGCGCGACCTCAAGAAGCGAACGCAATGCCAAATACAACCGCCTGCTTGAGATCGAGCGCGAGACGGACGAGTTTTTGGGGCATGAAATTTGAACGAGGCGCAAGACGAATACGTCGAGAAAAAGCCGTTTGATTTCAGACTTTTTTTCAGATTTATGCTTATAGCGTTTTGCGTGGTCTGTTTTGGCGTTTACGTCGGCAACATAGTTTTCGGTAAGCGCTCGCTAGACGTGATGTTAAGCCTGCAAGATCAGCGCGCTCGGTTGCAAGAGGATATCGAGACGCTAAAGGCGCAAAACGCCCAGCTGCAAAAGGCGTATTTCGAGCTAAAAGAGCTTGAGCCCGGCAGCGGCGGGTAAATTTAACTTTATAAATTTAAAAACGGGGGAGTTATGAAAATCGGTAAAATTTGGCTTTTGGCGCTGGCCTGCGGGCTGGCTTTGGGCAGAGAAAATCCCTTCGCGCCCTCTAGCGAACTAAACGCGAACACGGCTAGCACCAACGTCGTAGAAAATTTGCCTCATTTTGAGAAGCAGAGTTTTAAATTTCCCGCCGACGCTAGAAATTTCATCTCCGTCACGCTAAAATACAAAAGCGTAGACGGCAGCGTCAAGGAAAAAACCGTCGACGTAAACAAAAGCATCTCGTGGCAAGACGAGTTTTTGCTAAGCAAGATCGCAGTGCCCGTCGTCGTAGAAAAGCCCGACGTTTCCGTAACCAAAGAAGAGTCCAAGATAGCCGCGATAGACGTCGCGCCAAGGCCTAGCGAGCGCAACATGACGAGCTTGCCTCTAAACGACGTAGTAATCAAGCCTCTTGAGCCGGAAGCCAAATCCGCGCTAAAAGAGATCAAATACAAAAAAACGATCTTTGAGATCGGTAAAGATCGGGTCAAAATCGCGACCAAGGACGCCAAGATCAAAGATTATTCCATTAGCGGCGGCAAGCGCGTCGTGATCGATTTTGCATCGAGCGTGGACTCCTATACGAAAAAATACGAACTAGACTGCGGCGCGTTTAAAACGGCGCTTTTTGGCTCGCACGGTAGCTTTTACCGCGTAGTTTTCGATCTGGACGGCAGCTACAAACACTCGGTAGAAAAGACGCAGGACGGATATCTGCTAAAGCTAACTAGGTAAATTTAGCTTTTGCGCGCAGGTTTTGAGCGCGTAAATTTACGCCGATAAATTTCTCGCGGCGAGTTAAATTTAGCCTCCGCCGCGCTTTTTTAAATTCGGCTTTTAATTTAGCCGAATTTGCCTTGATTTTTTCAAATTTATCGCTCCCAAATTCACTCAAATTTAACCGCCATTTGGCTAAGATTTCGCAAATTTAACAAAGCAAAAAGGACCAAATTTGCACGACTTGCTAAAAATATTTAAAACTATTTTATACGCCGCACTGTTTTTAGGACTTTATCTTTTGGCGGATAAGTACGGACTGTTTTCTAAATTTAGCTCGCCCACTCGTTTCGTCGTCACCTCCGATACTAAGATAATCCCAGGCTCGGAACTAAGCAAATACGTAACACAAGAAGAAGTGGACGACTTTGCTTTTAGATACTGGGATATAGATTTCGCTTCTAATCCAAAAAATGTACTAAAAGAATCTGATATTGATACAAATTTAAAGAAGCTATTTAAATAAAAGCAAACGGATCAAATTTTAAAATTTATGCAAGATAATAACATCAGCGTAGACTCTCCCGTCATAGACGGCGTTACTCCTTTGATGTACGCTAGCTTTTACGACGATGAAGCCACGGCAAAAAGGTTGATAGATATGGGCGCAAACGCTCGCGCGCAAGATAACTACAAACTCTCACCTCTAGCCTACGCCATAGAAAATAACTCTACAAAGACCGCTATGCTCTTGCTTGATAGTGGGGTTAAATTTGATGAAGTAAAGGCGGTACAGTGGTATAGAAAAACTCCTTTTTACTACAATATCGAAAAACTTATCATAGACGGAGACGACGTAAAGATAGTATATCGAGATAATTACCAAGTCAATAAAGAATCCAAAGACGTAAACGATCCGATAGGATATATAGTAACCCATAACTACGTAGAGATGACCGAACTTGCCCTTGCTAGCGGGTATAGACCGAAACTAGACGATCATCCTAATACGTTTTTTCACGGACTAAGGGACGATTCTGATTTTATGCGCTCTTTGTATATCTTGCTAGATACTATACCAAACTACGAACCTATGCTAGAGCTTCTTTTAAAATACGACGCTACAGGGCAACCTACGAAAGAGGAACTAAAGAAGGCATATGAGGAGTGCTATAAAGAAAATCAGATAGAGAAAAATTTCTATAAATACTACGAATATAATAAAAAAAGATTAGATGAAATTACAATAAGTCAAGGCGAAACTCCTACAAAAGTAAATCCCGTATTTTTTAACTTTAGGAAAAAACTAAGAATTAATCATTATGAAAAACATTGTCCAGACGAAAATTCTACTTTTACAATTAGAGAATTTATCGACTGGGCAAATGACAATAAAAAAATGAGTTCTATATCAAGTTTTACAAGTAGTTTTGAAAACGACCCAAACAAGGTAATTTACATAGATAGCAACCGAAGTAAATCAGACTCAAACTCAAATTTACAAAGCAAATAGATAAAAGGAGATAAAATGTCAGGGGAAAAATTTTATAGAGCGGAGCTTGCCTAAAGCGGCGGAGGTTACCGCTGGGCGCGGGAGATTTGACTCCGCGGTTTAAGTAGCGGGGGCGCCAACTAGAAGCGGCTTGCCGTCAAATTTGGCTTAGCGGTTTGAGTTTTAGCTCTGCTACGAGGCGCGGCTAAATCCGCAAATGCCGCAACCGATCTAAAATTTACGATCTGCGCTCGGCTAATGCCCGAATTGTTTGGCTCGTCCGCGCGTAAATTTAAACCCCGCCTTTTAACTTTGCCCGGCGCAAATTTAGCTTTATTTATCCGCGCTTTTGCTAGCTTTTTTGGCTTCTAAAAACTCCTCGTAGCGGCGGTCGATGATCTCTTTGACCTCGGCATAGTTTTGCGGCGAGTTTTCTATGTAAAAATAGGCGTTGTTAAAGTCTTTTTCGCCCAATTTTTCCGAGACGAAATCCGGGTAATCCTGCAAATACCAGCCATGAGTTTTAGCAAATTTCGTGCGACCAGTGGTGTAGTAGGCCTTCGCAAACGCCTTGCCCGCTGCATTTAGCGCGTCGCTATCCAGCACGCCGTCCATATCGCGAAAGAAAAATCCGCGGTAGTCAAAGCTATCGTCCATCCGCGCTATATCGTCCGCGAAATCCGCCGCGAAGTCCTTGGAATAGAGCTTGCGCTCCATGCACCAGCGGAAGAAAAATGCGATGTGCGTCGCGCCGTTTTCATGCGGAATGTCAGTCGGCGCAGTTTCCGCGCCCCAGTGCCATTTTGCCTTGTCGTAGGTTACGTAGGCCATTTGCTCTCCTTTAAATCGGCGTATTTTACTAAATTTAGCTTTGCTTTAGCGCAAATTCGCGCCCGCCGCGGGCAAATTTAGCGCTTGATTATCGCAACCAAAAAGTATATAATGCCGCCTCTATTTCAAAGGAGAAAAAATGAGCGAGAAAAATTTACAAATTTTAGGCTGGATAGGCACGTGCCTGTCGGTCATTATGTATATTTCCTACATCCCGCAGATAATGGGCAACCTCGAGGGCAACAAAACGCCTTTTATCCAGCCTCTAGCCGCAGCGATAAACTGCACGATCTGGACTAGCTACGGATTGCTAAAAGCTAAAAAAGACTATCCGCTTTCGGCTGCGAATTTACCCGGCATCATCTTTGGTCTTTTGGCGACGATAACGGCGTTTTAGGGGATAAAGGCCATTAAATTTGCCGATACGACGAAGTTAAATTTGATACTTTTTAACGCGAGTTTCGGCGGCTCAAATTTGCAAATTTGACTTCAAATTTAAATGCAAATTTTCTGTACTGTTTTGCTGTATTTTTAATATCTTGATTTTCTTGTTAAGGGGGAAGGGGCTTAAATTACGCTCTGCTCTGCAGTTGCGAGGCAAAGCCGAAGCAAAAGAGCTCTCCCTTAACAATCCCCCAACCCCTACGACGTGAGAAGTTGCTGCACTGCGTGCAGGTTTAAATTTGGCGCTGTCGCGCCGAAAATTTAAATTTGATGTTTTCAAGACGCGGGTTTCGGCGGGTAAAATTTGAAGCCCAAATTTACAAATTTAATGTCAAATTTGAGTGCAAAACAATAAGGCGCAGTATTTTTTCTTTAGACGAGGCGGAAACGACGGAGACGAGGGAGCGGACTAGTCGTCCGTGACCGAAGCCGACCGAGTTTCCAACGAAGTATAAAGAAAAAAGACAAGCCGTAAAATTTACAAAATCATCGCTCCGATAACGCCACCGATTAGCAGCGGTATATTAAAGAAGATGAAAGTCGGCACGCACGTATCGTAGATGTGATTGTGCTGTCCGTCGGCGTTTAGGCCGCTTGTTGGCCCTAGCGTGCTGTCGCTAGCGGGACTGCCCGCATCGCCCAGAGCCGCCTCGATACCCACTTGCAAGATAATGGCCGCCGGAGAAAATCCCAGCGATAGCGAAAACGGCACGTAAATCGCCGCGATGATCGGTATCGTGCCAAAGCTCGTGCCGATGCCCATGGTAACCAGCAAACCGATAGCTAGCATCAGTATCGCGCCGCCTATTTTGCCGCCCACCACCTCGCTAGCAAAGCCCACTAGCTGCTCGATACCGCCGCTCTCGCGCAAAACCGAGCCAAAGCCTGCGGCAACGAGCATGATAAATGCGATAAAGCCCATCATCGCTAGGCCGCTGTCCATGATTTTGTCGATTTTACGGTACTCGATACCGCCCAAAACTATCATGACTAAAAGCCCAAGAAGCGCGCCAAGAGGCATACTTTCGGTATAAATTTGCACTACAAAGGCTACTACCGCGCCGCCTAGCACCGCCCACTCTTTTTTAGTCATTTCTAGGCTTGCGGCTATCTGCGCCTCCCTCTCCTCGCTCGTTTCAAATTTAGTATGCGCGTAGTCGCGTCTTTTGCGGTAAAAGACGAAAATCGCCAAAAAGAGTCCGACTAGCATCGAGGCTCCGCCTATCCACATCACGTCCGAGATCTGGCTCATCTTCACCGTTACGCCGTTGTTTGCTAGCTCTTTTTGGATGATACCGTGAAAGATAAGGCCAAAACCGACGCTAAGGCTAACGTAAGGCGCCTTTAGTCCGAAAGTAAGAGCGCACGCCACGGCTCGGCGGTCGATGCCTAGGCGGTTCATCAGCGGCAAAAGCGGCGGGATGAGAATCGGGATGAAAGCGATATGCACGGGAATCAAATTTTGCGACAAGCATGCGATCGCGGCGATTATCAGAGCAAAATAGGTGCTGGTTTTTGCTAGAGCCTTGCTAACGGCGTTTATGAGGATAGCGGTTAGGTTCGTGTCGGCTATCGCGGCTGCAAGCGCGCCTAGCAGGATGTAGCTGAGCGAAGTTTGTAGATTGCCGCTCATGCCCGTTATCAGCGTAGAAGTTGTAGCCTTTAGCGCGCCCAAAAAGGCCCCTACGCCCTCAAATCCGCCGTGATAGATGAGACCCGCGACTAGGGCGGAGACGAGGATGGAAAGCAGGATGTTAAACCTCAGCAAACAAAGCGCGGTCATCACGACGATGCTGATAACGACGGGATTGGTTAGCATTTTTGATCCTTTTTTGATTTTTAAATTTATCGCAGCGCTAAATTTAAACTTAAATTTACCATCTAGATTTAGACGCGCTTTTATAACTTAAACGATTTAAATTTGACGCGACGATATCGGTTGCGCTTTTTAGGCGTAAATTTTTACAAAATCCGTTTTGGCTTAATTTTAATCATTTTATAATATAAATTTTAAAGTAAAGTAAAATTTGAACTCAGATATGGCGCGGTTTGGCAAAATTTAAATTGTGGCGGCATTTAAATCAACTTTTAGCGTGCGTATTTTGCCGCCTTTGCAAAGAAGCCGGCCGAATTTATAACCGCAAAAGCAAAAAGCGGTAAAATGCGCTAAAAAAGGAAAATTTACAAAATGAGAGAAAATTTACGACATAGCAGTGCGGGCGGGCTGATTTTGGGCATAGAAAGCAGCTGCGACGACAGCTCGGTGGCGCTGCTCGATATAGAAACGCTGGAGCTAAAATTTCACAAAAAAATCTCGCAAGATGCCGAGCACTGCGCATTTGGCGGAGTGGTGCCGGAGCTGGCCGCACGCTTGCATACGGCTGCGCTGCCTAAAATTTTAGAACAGATCAAAGCAGAACTACCCCGCGTCAAAGCCGTCGCCGTCACGAACGAGCCCGGGCTATCCGTGAGCCTAGTGGGTGGCGTCGCGATGGCAAAGGCGCTCGCCTCGTCGCTGCGCGTGCCGCTAATCGCCGTAAATCACCTCGCCGGGCACGTGTATTCGCTATTTTTGTCACAGGAGGCGCGGCTGCCCGCGGGCGTGCTGCTAGTTAGCGGCGGGCACACGATGGTGCTAGATATCGGTGCGGACGGGGCTGTGGGCGTACTGGCTGCCACGATGGACGATAGCTTCGGCGAGAGCTTTGACAAGGTCGCAAAGATGCTGGGGCTCGGGTATCCGGGCGGCGTAGCGGTCGAAAAAGCAGCAAAGAGCGGGCGCGAGAGGTTTAAATTTACCGTGCCGCTGCTAGGCGATGCGCGCACGGCGTATAGCTTCTCGGGGCTAAAAAATCAGGTTCGCGTAGAAACCGAAAAGCTCGCCGCAAGCGGAAATTTGGGCGCGCAGGAGATCGCGGATATCTGCTTTGCCTTTGAAAATACCGCTTGCAAGCATATCTTAAACAAGCTAGAAAAGATATTTGCCCAGCGTAAATTTGAGCGTTTTGGCGTCGTGGGCGGAGCAAGCGCGAATCTAAATCTGCGCTCCCGCCTGCAGGCTCTGTGCGAGAAATACGGCTGCGAGCTCATCTGCGCGCCGCTGGAGTTTTGCTCCGATAATGCCGCGATGATCGCGCGCGCGGGACGCGAAAAATACCTGCGCGGCGAGTTTGCGGGGCTTGATCTGCAGGCGAGTCCTAGAAGCGAGCTAACGAGGATTTAGATTTAGTTTTAAAGCAGCGCGGCAAAATTTGAGTTTCGGTCGTAAATTTGGCTGCCATTGTCGTCAAATTTGCGTAAATTTAGCCTCTGCTGGGTATAAAGACGCGGGTTTTGAGCGGAGGGTCGGTCGCGGAAAAAGCGCGCATACGAAATCTCCGTAAATTTAAAACTAGACTTTTCACGCCCCGGAGCAAACCGGTTAAAAGCCTGATTTGTCGCGATGTCAAAAACTAAATTTATCCGCCTCCGAAAACAGATTGCAGCCGCCCGGTAGCGCCCAAACGCAAATTTGCGTGCCTTGACGCAAACGGCGGCAAAAACAAATCGCTTTAAACTAGACGCAGCGTCGCAAGTAAATTTGGTAGCAAGCATCAAATTTAAACCGCAAAACCTCAAAATCGCTTTATCAAAAACGCTACCGCGACGATCGCCGCAAACGCTAAGACTGAATAAATTAAGATTTTGTCTATGTTTATTTTTGCACCGGCTTTTCGCTCGTAAAATACGCTTAGTTTGTATTCCGAGCTCTTAAGCGTGCGCCATGCCGCAAAAATCGCCGTAACTAAAAGCAGCGAGCAAAATTCTCGCGGCGGCAAGCCTCTAAAATCCTCCAAAAATAAAACGGTCGCAAAAAACGCCGCCAAGCAAAACAGCATAAAAAATATCCAGCTCAAAGCGATGAAAAATACGGCGTCCATTTTGCAATCTATGCCGTGATTTTTATATGCTGCGACCCTAAAGCCGATATAAACGGCAAGCAATGCGCAAGATAGTATCATGAGCGGGTTAAATAGCGAAGAAAACGTCATTTGGTCAGTCTTCGCGCCCAAGATAGACGCCATGGGCGCAAAAGTAACGAAGGCGCAAAAGTAAAAAAGGATAAATAAAGCTCTAGCCTGGAAAATGAGACCAAGCAGCATTTTGACGGTTTTTAGCAAAGATTTCCTTTGAACCTCGGGCGGTTTAGAGGTTAAATTCGCCTAATTTTATCCAAAATCAACCTAAATTTATCCGCCTGTGCTTTAACCTAGCCTTAAATCGCGCTATTTAAAACAGACGCGGCATAAGCTTCGTCTCGCGCCAAGCAAATTTAAAATCAAGCCTGTTTGCAAGTCGGTTTATTTACCGCGATAAAAACCGGCTCGCCTGCGCCCAAATTTAGATTTAGCTAAAATTCGGCGGTAAAAATAAATATAAATTTAATCATCCCGTAAATGCGGTCGGTAACGACATAAATTTGCCTAATTTTAGACCCCGATTAAGCAATTTTCGCCGAGCGCCGTTTGCGCAGGGGTCGCCTCTATCAAAAACAAGAAAGAGGCTAAGGCGATTTTGCGACGACGAAATTTGCTTTTTAGCTCAAATTCGGCGACTTCTATCGTCAAATTTTATTTGCGCGAGACGCTTAAATTTGTAATGCGGCGAGTCGTCTTTTGGTTTATAAATTTAGCCCTTTTATCGCTCGTAAAATTTCATCCTCACGGCCTAAAAAATCCTTTGCGATTACGATAAATTCGTTATTTTTTAGCGAGGCGGCGTCGTAGATCGGGGCTTTGAGCGTCGCTAGATCGATCATCTTTGCTCCCGCGCCCGCAGCGATCATCTCGCCAGCGGCGTTGTCCCATATAGAGCTTGGCGAGTAGCGCATGTAAGCGCCCGCGAGATTTTCGGCGATGCGGCAGTATTTGATCGCCGAGCTTAGTCGCGCGATGTCCAAATTTAGGGCGGTCGCGAGCTTGCCGGCCGTTACGTTTTTGCCGCGTTTGCCGCTGATTATCGTTTGCGGTGCATGCTCTTTTGCGGCTAAAATTTGCGGGATAAACGCGCCGTTTTTATAGAGCTCTTTTTGCGTTCGTTCGCCGTTTGCCGCGCTATAAATTTCGCCGGTAACGGGCACGTAGATAACGCCAAGAACCGGGCGTCCGTCCTCTATGAGCGCGATGCAGACGCAAAACTCGCCGCTACCCTCGATAAAATCCTTCGTGCCGTCTAGCGGATCGATGAGCCAAAACGTCCGCGCGGACTCGCCCAAAATCTTTTCCTCCGAGCAAATTTGGATCTGCGAGCTTTTTAGCGTTTCAAATATCGTAGCGTTTGCCGCGAGATCGGCTGAGGTCACGGGCGAATGATCGGTTTTTAAATTTACCTCAAAATTTGAGGCGTTTTTATTGTGCGCGATTTCACTCAAGGCCGAACGAGCCGCTAAAATCTCGTCGTCAAAGCCCTTGTGGACGTAAAATTTCATTATCTCGTCGCCTGCTTTTAGAGCCGCAAGCTTGGCTAGGTTTAGTAAATTTTGCATTTTGGTTTCTTTTTGATGCATTTTTAATATTTTGATTTTTCTTGTTAAGGGGAAAGGGGCTTGAATTACGAAGTCGCTCCCTTCCCCCTTAACAATCCCCCAACCCCT
>CAUQMN010000016.1:0-10326 GCA_963518765.1 uncultured Campylobacter sp. | reverse complement strand
ATATTTTTGCTCTGATTTGCCAGTTCGACGGCTTTTTCTTTGTTGATCTCGGCTTCTCTGATGGCTCTTGACTTTTCTATCTCGACCGTTTCGATAGCGCGAGCCTTGTTTATCTGCGCTTCTTCGATAGCTTTGTTTGCTACGATTTTGGCTTCCTCGGCCTCTTTGCGCCTACTTTCGGCCTCTTTTGCTCTTAGCGCCTCTTGTTCTGCTTGGAAATTTGCTATTTTTGTTTGCTGCGTAGCCTCGGCCTCGGCTTGTTTTCTTTGGATTTCAAATTTCTCCGACTGCGTTTCGTAGTTTTTCTGCGCGATTTGCACCTCGGTCGAGCGCTCGATATCGTTTCGTAGCTTTTTGCGCTCCTCGATGGTTTGCGTTAGGCTTGTTAAGCCCTCCGCGTCAAAGGCGTTGTTTTCGTTAAAAAACTCTTTTGCCGTTTGATCAAGCGACGTGAGCGAGACGGACTCTAGCTGAAGGCCGTTTTTAGATAGATCGGCTTCGATGGCGTTTTTGACCTGCGAGCTAAATTCATCTCTTTTTTCGTGCAGCTCTTTCATCTCCATCGAGCTTGCTACCGAGCGGAGCGTGGCTATGAGCTTGCCTTCTATCAGCCCTGTTAGCTCACGCAGATCGACCGTCTTTTTACCCAGCGTCTGCGCCGCGCGCGAAATAGACTCTCTATCCTCGCCCACTCTGATGTAAAAATCAGCCGTGATATCTACGCGCATCCTGTCTTTGGTTATGAAGCTATCGCTTTTGGAGCGAGCTACGGTAACTTTCATCGACTGCATATTTATGTCGATATAATCATGCAGTATCGGCAGTATCAAAGCGCCTCCGTCCACGACGACCTTTTCGCCGCCAAATCCCGTTCGTACGAACGTAAGCTCCTTTGTCGTCTTTCGGTAAAGTCTTGAAAAAACGATACCTAAGATAACGATAGAAAAGAGTCCTATGCCGACAAATACGGCTAAAGACGTCATCCCGTCAATATTCATACCACTCTCCTTTGATTAAATTTATGATTTTTTCCTGACGTAAAAGTTATTTTTATCGATTTTAACGATGAGCGCGACATCGCCTTTTACAAGCTCGTTTTCATCGGCAGCCCTTGCAAATACGAAACGCTCCTTGCCGTTTTTATCCGTGACCTTGACGTCTCCGCCTTGTTCTTTTGTGATTTTATAGTCTTTTACTTCGCATTCGCAGCCAAGAAGCTCCTTTTTACTAAAGGCCGACGTTTGCACCTGAGGCAGGTACTTTGCCGCAAGCAAGCTCACCCATCTAGTCCAAGCCAAAGCGGCAAAAAACGAAACCGCGGCGATAACCGCGCTCATATACCACGCAGGCGAGGCTAAGCCGTAAAAAACGCTAACGATAAAAAGCCCGCACGCTCCAAAACTCATAAGCAAAATCCCGTAAAAAACGGTGCTAGGCACGCCGCCCTTGTTCGCCCACGCTAGTAGCTCGGCACCCGGAGCATCGATGCCCTCGGCTCCGTCAAACAGCCCGTTTATCGGCTCAAGCACCGAAAATCCGGTCATCATCAAAATAACCTCAAGCAAGGCAAAAACTACAACGATAACCAGCGGAACGGAAAATATAAGATTGTTGCCAAGAAGCTCTAAAATTTGATCCATTTTTTACCTTTTTTAAATTTTGCCGCTTGCGAGGTCAAATTTGACCTTTGCACCGCCCTACTCTATGCTATACACGTCGCTTTGCTCGATCTTTTCTAGCTTATTTACCTTGCTTTCTAGCGTCTTGCTCATCTGCGCGATTTTGGCGATATTTTCTTTCATCTTCGGCAGCGCCTCGTTTTTGAAATTTTCTATCTTATCTAGCGAATCTATCATCAAATTTATCGCTTTTTCAAGGCTCTCATTATCTAGCGCGCCGCCTGCGACCTTTGCCATCACTTCTGTCGCCGTATCGTTTACGTCCTGCGCGTTTTTTAAGATGACGTCGCTAGCTAGCTTGTCCATCTCAGAAACCGCTTTTAGCTGCTTTTTGCCTTCCTGTGCGGCGCTTGCGATGTAGACGTTGGTTTTTAGCGCGGTTATGCTAGTCGTGATCGTGTTTTGCGTGGCGAAACTTAAAAGCGAATTATTGTGCTTGATAGTAGCGTAGTTTGCGAGGCTTTGCTGCATCACGACTAGCACTTGACGCAAATTTTGCAGATGCATACGGATGTAAAATAGCGCCTCCTCGAGGAGAAATTTTTTCTGCTCCTCATCCGTTTGATTTGCCGCTAAATTTTCGATAAGCTCGTCTGTTTTGCTTAAAATTTCTATCTTGCCTTTTAGGCTTTCGATGATGAGCGAGAGTTCCTTTTGTTTTTCGGATATTTCGGCGTTTCTAGCTTCTAAAACGTTTATGGAGTGCTTTAAATTTGCCGTGATTTCTTCAAACAAGCTTGACACGTTTTGATATTTGCTAGCCAGTTCGGCGGCTAGGTCTTTGCCGAGCAAGAAATTGATAAATTTCGCGCCCAGTCCGCTCTCTTTTATCTTATCGCTTGCTTTTATGAGCTCGGCAGAGTATTTTTTGACCGATTTTAGCGACTCGCCGACCGAGCTTCCTACGCTTTGACTCATACTAAGCAAGTCGCCGACCTTCATATCCATATCGCCGTTTAGCTTCTCAAACTCGCCCAGTTCGTCTTTGCCAAACGACACGATAAATTCTTTGGGATCATCAAATTCTTTCCTTTTTTCTATGAGTAAGGCGACGACGTCTTGGGGCGTTTTAGCGATTTGATTCAAAGCTTGTCCTTTGCTTAAATTTGAGAGTTATTATAACTAAATTTGTACGCTTTTTGCAGGCTTGATAATAAACTTCTGTGCTTTATTAGCATAATTTACGATTAAATTTAGTAAAATCGGCAGAAATATTCCAGACGGATTGTGTGTAGTTTAAATAGTTTGCGGCGGATACGACGGGAGCGGACCGGTCGTCCGTGACCCGAGTATCCTAGCCGAAAACTATTTGAAATCCAGCCGAGCCGGGGAATCAAAAAAGGATAAAAAATGAAAGAATTTATGAGCTACGAGGCCTCTCTTGAAATTTTACGCTCTACGCTATCCCCCTGGGACCGCATAGAAAAGGTCACTCTCACGCAGGCACTCGATCGCCGTATCGCCGTAGATATCGCGGCGCAGGATAACTACCCGGAGCGTCCCGTCTCGGCGATGGACGGCTACGCGTTTGCGTGGCAAGAGGGCCTAAGCGAGCTTGAGCTCATCACCGACCTGCCCGCAGGCAGCGATAAAGGGCTAAAAGTAGAAGGCGTAAAATGCGTCAAAACCTTTACCGGCTCGCTAATGAGCGAAGGCGCAGACACGCTGATCCCGGTCGAAAACGTCGAGGTGTCAGGCGGCAAGATCCTCATCAAAAAACCAGTGCCAAGGGGCTTTGCCGTGCGCGAAGTGGGCGAAAGCTACAAAAAAGGCGAAATACTAATCAAAAAAGGCGCGACGATAGGCTATGCCGAGACCGCGCTGCTAGCCGAGCTTGGGATCTTTAACGTTAGCGTATTCGTGCGGCCGCGAGTCGCGGTGCTAGCGACGGGAAGCGAGATAAAAGACCTCGGAGAGCCGCTAGAAAACGCCGCGCAAATCCACAGCTCAAATCACGTAGGCATCGCGGCCATGGTGCGCAAAATGGGCGGCGAACCAGTGCTGTGCGAGATAGTTCACGACCGCGCCGAACTCGTAAAAGACGCCATCGTCCGCGCGCTAAAATCAGCCGACGTACTCGTCACCACGGGCGGCATCAGCATGGGCGACTACGACTTCGTCAAGGGTGCTCTGGGCGAAAATTTCGACATTATCATCGACGGCGCCGCGATCAAACCGGGCCGCCACATCAAGGTCGCAAAAGCGGGCGAAAAATACATTTTTGCGCTGCCTGGCTTCCCGTACTCGGCGATGGTGATGTGCGTGCTCTACGTGCGCGTGCTGCTAAACGCGTGGTTTGGCGCTAGCGAGCCCAAAATCACGGCGATCATGGACGAGGACTACAAAAAGCGCTCGCCGTTTTTGGAGTTTACGGCGGTAAATTTAGAAAACCGCGATGGCAAAATTTACGTAAATCTTGACGGCAAGAAGCTCGGCAGCTCGGCGATCGTAAACAATCTAACAAACGACGCCGCGCTTTTAATCATCCCAAAAGAGACCGAATTTATAGCAAAAGGCGAGATAGTCGAAGTGCTAAAAATGGTTTAAATTTGAGTAAATTTAGCTTTTGCGGCTTGGATGCGGAGCAAATAAGCGCGCAGGCGGCGCCAAGGCAAAAGCCGGCAAAAAACCGGGCGTAAATTTGACGCGATTTTGTAAAACGCAAGCGTAAATTTAGCGCAAACGAAAGGTAAAAATGAAAGAGCAGATAAGCCGCATCAAAGAAAAGCTAAAAATAGCCAAAAAAGCGGATAAAAAACTAAAAATTTTCGGCGCGAGCAACCACAAATACGCTCTCAAAGCGCCGATAGAAGAAAAGAAATTAGCCGCGCTAGAGAAAAAATACGGCGTAAGCTTGCCAGCCCATTTTAGAGCCTTTTTGCTAGAGATCGCTGACGGCGGAGGCGGCTTTGACGGTAGTGCGCCGGGGCCTTTTTACGGCATCTACCCCATAAAAGACGCGCTAAAATTTAGCGCGCCGTATCTAGCAAATCCCTGCCTTTTGCACCCCAAGATGAGCGATGAGCAGTGGAGAGCTATGGGAGGCTTTGCATACGAGCAAGAGTGCGACGACGAAGAAACCGAAGAAGAAAAAATCCTAGGCGGCGTACTGCTAATCGGCACGCAAGGCTGCAGCTTTGAAACCGCTATCGTGATAGAGGGCGAGTTTCGCGGACGGATAGTAAATTTAGACTTTGACCTATGTAAGCCCGTTTTTGCATTTGAGTCAAATTTCCTAGACTGGTACGAAAGGTGGCTAGACGAGGTAATATCAGGCGAGCTAAAAGACGGCGTCGGCTGGTTTGGCTACTATATGGGCGGCAGCGCGAGCGAGCTTTTGCAAATTTACGAAGAGGCGCGAAACAGAGGCGATACGGAGCTAAAAAACGACTGCCTTGATGCTTTGACGCACAAAGCTCCTCGCTTTGAGACGCAAATTTTAGATAAGATAGAAAGTTTTATCAAAAACGAGGCATATAGCGAGGATTTTGCGAAGCTTACTAGTATCTTATGCGCAAACGATTTTGCGCGGGGTAAAGCCTATCTAGCGCGTCTTGCGCAGATTGATTATCTACTTTTTTTACAAATCATCCACTGGTGGGCAAAGGACAAAAAGGCCGCTAGCAGGGAGTTTATGTCCATAGCTGACGAAAACGCCGCTCAAATCCTAAACCAAAAGGACGAAGAGCGCGCGGCGCAGACGTTTAGATTTTATACGTATTTGCTAGAAAACGCAAAGCTTGATTACGGAGCTAAGATCGAACATTTTGCGACTAGTTCTAATTATTCCATTCGCGTTACGTGCTTTTACGCGCTAGGGCAGCTGAAAAATAAAAGCAAATATCTAAAAACGCTGATTTTAGGACTAAGCGACGAGGAGCCCTACGTCGTGACGATCGCCTTGCAAGCCGTATGCGGACTGACGGACGAGCGGCTGCTGCCTCACCTAAAAGCCCTCTCGCAGCGCTTTTTAAAAGACGACGAAAACTCTGTGGTTACAAATCTAAACCGCGTGCTAGAGCCATACGGTTTAGATAATAAAAAGATAAAAAAGATGGAATTTAAAGCCGAAATTTAAGGGAAAAAATGGATGAAATTTTAGAAAAAATTTACGCGATAGAAGGCCTTGGAGAGCTAGAAAATTTTTTGCGCGAAAAGGGTTTAAATTTAATGCGAGGGCCCCTGCTGGCGGAATTTGACCGATACGCCTTTTATCAAAACGCCATCGAGTGGAACAAAGCCGTAAAAATCTGCGAATGCCTAGCGATAACGGGCTGGGGCGAGCGCGAGAGCCTAGAAGCTCTTCGCGGCAGATATTTTAACGGGCAGTATATGACCTATTTTTTAAACGCTAGCGGCGAACCGCGCTTTGTAGAGGCGCACTGGTCAAAGCGCAAAACGGGGCTAAGCATGCAAGATAACGAGACGTTTTTTAACCCTAGTCCGGACGATAACGGCAAAACGCTAAAACGCCCAGTAAAAGAGCAAATCCAAGACATCAAGCTAGCTAGCCAGCGCAACTGGATACCTAAAAATCCTATCCGCGTCTCAATCGGCATCAAAAACTGCTACGAGAACTCGCGCGCGGTGATAGATAGCCTGTTTAAGGAGCTCCAGCCCGCGCTAAACGCCAAAATGAGGCCTAAAATTTACGGCAGCGAGATAAATTATATAAATTTAGACTGCTCGTTTAGTTTTGACGACGAGTACTGCCGCACGAACTACATCATAGCGCCGGATGAGCCGCGCCTAAGCTCGCAGCGCGCCTGGGAGCTACTGTGCGAGATGATGAGCGAGGAGGAACGCAGAGAGGGCGGCTACTATCTGCGAAATAGATTCGAGTATGCGCCGTTTAGAAAAGATACGGGCAAAACGGGCGCGCAGATATATTTTGAGCGCGAATTTAGCGAGCTTTCGCACGCAGAGCAAAAGCGGAAGATGGGCGAATATTTTTTAACGGCGTTAAAACAGATCGCGCGCAAACAAAACAAGCTAAAATACGACTTTAAAACGATGATAGACGATTTTAGTAAAATTTTAGGCGAGTGGATGGCGGCTGAAATTTAGCGGCCGATTTTAAATCAAAACGGGTAAATTTAGACGCTTTTGTTTGCCAAATGTCGTTATTTTATTAGGGTTTGAGTTTAAATTCTCTCGCGTTTTGATTAAATTTAGCGATATTTAACCGATTTAGGTATTTTAATCAAACGATAAACAAAAAGTAATATTTTAACCTGATTTTTGCTATAATAGACCTTTAAATTTTAACAAAAAGCGACTATCTTGAACGAGCAAATAATATATTTTTTTAGAAAAAAGCCTTATTTTTTCTATTCGTTTTTTCCGGTCTTCGGCGCTTTATATAGCTTTGTATTGGCGATTTTATTTTTAAAATGGTCGCCTTTTAAAACGGATATTTTTATTGTATCTTTTTTTCTTAGCGCGCTTTGGTTTGCGGCGTTTTATCTTAGCTACACAAAAACCCTACCTACCTATAAATTTGAAAGAGAAAAGGAAAAATTTACGCTTTTAGAGGCCAGGGTCATTTCTGATTTTAGCCTGAGCGATAGAGAAAATATTTTCAAAAAGATAGAAGCAGTGCGGGTTTTTGTTAGAAAGATATTTTCAGACCAAAGCTTAGTTTCGGTTAAAATTTTAAGCCTGATAAATAAAACTCTATTTTTATACGTCGAAAATTTAAGCATAATAAAAAGTCTAAACGCAGGGCTTAGCGCGGTAACTGGCGAAACTAAAAAAGAGCAAATTGTAAAAAAAGCTCAAGCATACGAATCCGCAAACATAATGCTTTTAGAATACCTAGATAGCTACATAAGCGAGCTAGCGGCAAACAACCGAAACGATAAAGAGACCAAGTCCGTGCAAAACGAACTTGAGCGCATGCTGGTTTTATTAAAAAATATTAACAAAAAATAAGGAGAGAGCTGTGGATAAAGCGGGGCGAGAAATACTAACGGACTACATAAGAGATAGTGCGCAAAACAGCGAAACGGACGTACGAAATTTGATCTTTAAAGACGATTTTAGCAAAGAAGACGAGGAAAAAATTTCTCAAAAAGCGGTAGAGCTTTTGACTTTTTTATCCGATAAGGATAGTACGCAGATAAGAGAAATTTTAGAAAGCGTTACGATCGAAGATACTCAAAGTTTAGAAAGCTCATCGTCTCTTTTGACGGGCAAATTTGCAAAACTGGGCGACATAAAAGACGATCAAACGCAAAATTTAAGCCGCTCTGTAATAGCCCTAAACGAGGAGCTAGAGCAGATAAATCCGCATAAATTCGACTTTGATAAAAAAGGAGTTTTGGCTTTTGTTCCTTTTATCACAAAGCCGATAAACAGGTACTTAAAGAAATTTCAAAGCGCAAAAGAAGCGATAAAAGAGACACTCTCTCACATCGAAGACGGCGAGAAAATTTTAAGAGAAGACAACGCTCTTTTGCAAGAAGAAAAACAATACTACAAACAAAAAGCCCTAAGTTTGCAACGAAAAGCCGTAGTGTTTGAAAAAATAGTAAAATCCATAGAGCAAAACGTCTCCAAACTAGACGCCAAGGAGAGAGAATTTTACGAAAACAACGTTTTGCTAAATTTAAATAAAAAAATCAGAAGCATATATGAAATTTTAGCCGTTACGCAGCAGGGATTTTTATCTAGCGACCTCATCATAAATACAAACTGGGAGCTGATAGATAATATCTCAAACGTAAAAGCCGTAACAAAAAGAGCCGTAGAGATCGGTATCGCGATGGCTATAACGCTACAAAATCAAAAAAATGCGTTAGAAACAGCCCAAAAGACTAAAAAATTCGCAAACGATATGATTTTAGCCAACGCGCAAAGACTAAACACGCAAGCAAGCGAAATCTACAAAATGTCGGGCGATGCGACGCTAGATATAGATACGCTAAAGCAAGCTTTTAGCCAGATAGAAGAGGCTATGGGTAAGATAAATACGTTTAAAGCCCAAGCCGTAGAAAAAATCAAAACCGAAGTAACGGCTCTAAAAGAAGTAACGGCCAAGCTCGAAAACAAAATCCAAGAGTCGCAAAAAGCGCAAGAATTTAAAACATCTTTTTCTATGGATTTATGAGGTTTAGATGATCGATCCTAACGTAAAGAAAAAACGAGAATTTACGATCTACTTTACCGCCTTGATCGTTATTTTACCCTTTGTTTTTCTATACCTAAAGTATGCGGACAAGGAGCCTGAAAGCTTAGCGCAAAATTTTACCATTAGCCGTCCTGAAACACCGACAAAAGAAACGAGTAAAGCCGAGGCTCAAATTTCGCAAAATACCGACAAATTTGCCGGCAACGACGACGTAACGATATACAAAAAAGACCTCATAAACAACTCCGTCCAACTACCGTTTGAAGTACGAGATATGATAGTCTCTCACGACAAAAAAAGACTCTACACTCTCGGGCACGACAGAGACGGCATAAGCGTAATAGATATATCAAATTTAGACCATATAAAGTTACTTGGGCTTTTTTATTTTCCAAAAGTTAAATCTTATGTAGAAGATATCAGCGCCGCCGAATCAAACGACGGTAAAAGCCTATATGTAACAAGCCCAAATTTAGGCATTTTGCGCCTTGATGTTAGCGTCCCCGAAAATATAAAAATAGCAGCTAAATTTGAGGATGGCGGCTACTCTAAAATAAAACTAAGCAATGACAATAAATTAGCCTATGCAAAAGCCAAAAACGGTATGCATATCTTGGATATTTCATCGGACAATATCAAAAAAATAGGCGAATTTATAAGCCAAGAAACCTTTGCAGGTGACATAGCTATATATTCGGATAAATATGTTTTAATGTCTGATTTTACAGGGCTTCACACGCTTGACGTAAGCGAACCGAAAAACATAAAAGAGGTTTATAAGCAAGAAGATTTTAAAGTCGCTATAAATTTACAAATTTCTAACGATAAAAAATACCTTTACGCAAATGAAATTTACAATTTTAAAATATATAGCATTAATAGCGTAAATGATATTGAACCGCTAAAAAATTATATTACTAACAATAGAATTTACACGTTTAAGATTAGCGAGGACGGTAGAACAGCGTATATATCTAGGAGTAAAGACGGCTCAAAAGATATACAGATACCAAGTCTAGATGTTCTAGACATCTCTAGCGGTTTTGACATGGAACGTATAAAAAGCTACTATATGCCTGAGGCCGATAATGTAAATTCAACTGCGCTTTTAGATAAAAGTCGTATGATAATCTCTATAATGCATAAATTTAGCGGTTTTATAAGCGTAATTAGCAGCGATATCAAACCCGCAGCAAAAAATAATACGATAAAAGAGGCAAAAAATATAGACAAATCAAAGCCCGTTTGGGATTTGCCGTTTTCGCAAAACGGCTTTGCCTCCGTTAGCATGGCAGTCTCTACCGAGGATGGATATATATTAGCCGGAGAGTATCAAAACGCAAGAGAGCCCGATCTTTTTATAAAAGTAGATAAAAGCGGGCGCGAAATTTGGAGAAAAATAGTCGATAAAAGCTATCAAGGAAGAGCCAAACTAATAGCAGCGCAAATGCAAAGCTACTACGTAATAGGTAACGAAGAAGCAACCTACGTCATAGACAAAGCGACGCATAAAAT
>CAUQMN010000015.1:0-10641 GCA_963518765.1 uncultured Campylobacter sp. | reverse complement strand
GGGAGCTTGAATACAGCTCGAGCTTTAGCAGGAAATAAGGCCGGCAACAAGAAATCCAGCCGGCGCAACAGAACAAGGCCAACAGTAAGAAATACGGGAACTTGCATAGAATAAGGCCTGTAGCAACAAATCAAGCGAGCTCAACAGAATAGAGCCAACAACAAGAAATCAAGCAAATTTAACCCAATCCGGGAGCTTGAATACAGCTCGAGCTTTAGCAGGAAATAAGGCCGGCAACAAGAAATTAAAGAACTTTAATACACATAGCTTATAAAATTTCAATATTAAAAAATGCTTGTGTATCAAAAAAGAGTAAAATTTTATACACAAAACAGCAAAGCAATCAAAAGTAAAATATATTTTCAGCTCAAAAGCATTTCAAAACTTAAATTAAGAAATCGCAAATTGTAAAATATATTTTTCGTGAAACTTAAAAAAAATGGCTCAAAACTTAAAAAATACAATCAAAAAATATCATTTTTCACGCGCTTAAGTTTCACGGGATTTTTTACTATTGAAAACAGCGGGCTATATGCGCCAAAAGTGCGGTAAAATCGATGTTTTAAAAAAAGTAGTATTGAAAACAATTATTTTCAAGACAAGAATAGTTTTTTGGGATAACCTTAAGTAAAAATATTAGTATATAAAAGCATATTGTTTCAAGACGCTATTATAATATCTTTTTTGCTTAAAATAACTTGAAATATGTTTTTAATGAGATATAGGTGCAAATCGACTTTAAAAATATAGGCTTTGCAGGTTACACTTATTTACACTTTTAAAAATCCTACGTTCTACAGCTTGATTATCGCGCGCATAAAGAGGCGGTTAAAATGCACATAATCTTGTATTTTTCTCGTTTTGGCTTGTGAGTTACAAAAAGCCACACATTAGCAAAACGCGACTATATCGGCTTTTTAAGGGGCTTTTTACTCCATTTTTTACACTTAGGTTACACTTGATATATTTTTCAATTCTTAAGAGGTGTTTCAAATGTCGTATTTTAGGGGGTTTAAAGGGGATTTTTAATAGTAAATGGTGCGGATGAAAGGACTTGAACCTTCACGCCGTGGGGCACCAGATCCTAAGTCTGGCGTGTCTGCCAATTTCACCACATCCGCACAACAATAATAAAGTGGTACGCCCATCAGGATTCGAACCTGAGGCCTACGGCTTAGAAGGCCGTTGCTCTATCCAGCTGAGCTATGAGCGCATAAAAACAAAGTGGCGCGCCCGATAGGAGTCGAACCCATAACCTACAGATCCGAAGTCTGTCGCTCTATCCAATTGAGCTACGAGCGCCCAAAATGGGGTGAGTGATGGGAATCGAACCCACGACCCTCAGGACCACAATCTGATGCTCTAACCGACTGAGCTACACTCACCATTTAACATGGTCGGGGTGAAAGGATTCGAACCTTCGGCCCTCTGGTCCCAAACCAGATGCGCTAACCAGCCTGCGCTACACCCCGAGGCATTGCGAGTTTAGCCTACTTATTGAAAAGGCGCATTGTAGCGAAAAAAATATACTATGTCAAGAAAAATGAGCTTAAATTTGAGAATTTACGAAAATTTTCGCTTCAAACCGCGCAAACTCGGCTAAGAATAAATTTTGTATAAAAGAAAAAAGTTAGACCGATCAGCCAAACGTTAAAAAACATTGCTTTAAAAATATCTTGCAACTCGCCGCCAAAAATATCCGCTACAAGCGAGTAAAGCGCGATTTGCGAAACTATCTGACGGGTAAAATTTAAAACAAAAACCGCCGCGGGCCTTTTTACGCCTTGAAGCGTCGAGCCGGAGAGATTTATGAGTGCGTAGCCCATAAACGCTAGCGAATTTACCGCAAAATAGCTTTTTGCCACGCTTACGACCTCGGGCGTCTCGTCAAAAAACCCGACCAAAATCCCGCCTAATCCAAGGCAAAAAGCCGCCGCGAAAATGCAATAAGCAGCTAAAAATTTGACCGCATAAGCGTAGCAGCCGCGCACTCTGGCGTATTCGCGCGCGCCGAAGTTTTGCGACACGATACCTAGCACCGCCGATGCGATGCCAGTCGTAGGCAGCATGACGATCTGCTCGATGCGAAGAGCCAGGCCGTAACCTGCGACCGAGTGCGTGCCGTAGCGGCTGATAAAATGCATAAGCACGAGACCACCAAGCGACATCGAGAGGTAGTTTAGGCACGCAGGCAAGGCTTGGGCTAAAATTTTGCGGTAGATGGAGAGTTCTGGCGCAAACGAGCGTAAATTTAGAAAATTTATCATGCCCGTTTTTGCGACTTTGACACCTAAAAAAAGCGAACCAAGAAGCTGCACCGAAGCCGTCGCCAAGGCTATCCCGCCGATACCAAGCCCGCAAAAATCCACGTAAAAAAAGCAAAAGACCAAATTTATAAAAAGTCCCGCAAAAAGCCAGTTTCGCAGGCTCTTGGTGTCACCCGCGGCCACCAGCACGCCGTTTAGCGATTTTATGAGTAAGAAAAACGGCGATGCAAGAAAAATCACGCGGTTATACGCCATGGCCTCGCGCAAAAACTCCTCGTTCGCGCCTAAAATTTTAAGCAAATGTGGAGTAAAAATAAAGCCGCAAAGCCCCATGAAAAGCGCGCAAAGAAAGACGAAAAATACGCCCTTTGCGGCGTAAATTTTAGCTAGCCGGTCCTTGCCTCCGCCAAGCGCGTTGCCAATAAGCGCCGTTAGCGCCGAGCCAAAGCCAAGCCCCATGCCCACGACGCTGATGTAAAGTAAAAAACTAATCGAAAAGCCCGCCAGCGCCTGCGTCGATATGCGCGCGGCGAAAAACACGCCCGTCACGTTATAAAGCGTGTTAAAACTCATCGCGACGCCCGCGGGTGCAGCTAGGCGCAGCACGAGCTTGTTTACGGGCTCTTTTGTGAGATTCACTTGATTTTGAGCTCCAAAAGCGCGTCTTTTACGTTTTTTGGCACGCGGTAGCTGTCGCGGATCTTTAAGATCGTTTTGTTGTGGGTAAATTTACTCAGTCGCCCGCTCTCTAGCAGCTGCTGCCCCGCGCCGTTAAATTTAATAAAAACCTCGGCTAAACACCAAGCTGCCGCCATTTGCACGTAGTATCGCTCGTCCTTTTCCTCGGCGCAAATTTCAAAAAACCGCTCGAGCGAAAGCGCCTCAAAATGGCGCATAAAATAAACATAGAAAAACCGCTTTTCGTATTCTAAATTTGAGCCCAGAGCTTGCTTTAGCAGCGCATCTACGTAGCACGCATCGCTAAATTTAGGCTCAAAGCCGTCCGTCACCGCCCAGTTTGGCATCGTTTTGATAAACTCGCTAGCTAGCTTAAATTTAGCTTCGTCGTCTTTTATGAGCATTATCAAAAAGCCCTTTAGCATGAACTCCTCGTGAAAAAACGGCTCATAAGCTGCGATTTGTTCTAAATTTAGCCGAGCGAAATTTTGCTTTGCCAGGCGTCTTAGCTCGGGAGTTTTTACGCCTAAAATTTCGGGGCTTTTGATGAGTTTTTGCGAAAACGCCGCTAGCTTTTGGCTCCTAAGTCCCTCCAAAATCTCTAAAAATTCGCCTTTTACGTCCACGCTAGCTCCTTTGCTTTTTAAATTTACCGCTCAAATTCGCCCCGTTTAAATTTGACGCCTCAAAAAGCCGAAGCGTTAAATTTGCCGCCCTACACGCATAAAAGCAAATTTAAAGGCTCAAATTTACTTTTGAGCCTCTTGCGCGCGTTTTGCCGACTTTTTGCGAGCGTAGATATTGACGAGCTCCACGCCCAGAGAAAACGCCATCGCAAAGTAAACGTAGCCCTTAGGCACGTGCATACCAAGCCCCTCGCCCACAAGCGTAAAGCCGATCAGGATCAAAAACGCAAGCGCGAGAATTTTGATCGTCGGGTTGTTATCGACGAAATTTGAGATGCCCTTAGACGCGAACATCATCACGCCCACGGCAAGTATCACGGCTAGGATCATGATCTCGATGTGGTTTGCCATACCCACCGCGGTGATGACGCTATCGAGCGAAAAGACGATGTCAAGCACGGCGATCTCGGCGATAACGACCCAAAAACTCGCATGCCCCTTGCTCGCCGAGTGCTCCTCGTGCTCGCCGCTAACGCTTGAGTGGATCTCGAGCGTGGACTTACCGATGAGGAAAAGTCCTCCCAAAATCAGCACCAAATCGCGCCCCGTGATCGTAAAGTCAAACACGCTAAATAGCGGTTTGGTAAGCTTCATAATCCAAAATAGCGAAAGCAAAAGCGCAATCCTCGTTAGCATCGCGAGCGAAAGCCCTAAAATGCGGCCTTTGTCGCGCTGCTCGGGCGGGAGCTTGCCGACCAAAATCGCGATAAATATGATGTTATCGATACCAAGCACGATCTCAAGCCCCGTTAGCGTCACGAGCGACAGCCACGCCTCGGGCGAAAAAATCCAATCAAACATTTTTTTCCTTTTTTATAAATTAGGGCGCAATTATAGCCAAAACGGGTTTAAATTTGATTGAGCGAGCGGGCGCGGGCATTTGGGGATCAAATTTGACGATTTTGGCGCACGAATATTTGCATTTTGAGGTGATAAATTTGACGGATTTTGGTTTATTTGGCAGCGGTTAAATTTGACGGATTTTGGTTTATTTGGCAGCGGTTAAATTTGCCGCGATGAAATTTTATTTTGTAAAATACGCCGCAAACGGCTCTGCGGATAAATTTTTAGAAAAACCAAATTTAAAAAATTATCTTAAATAAAGGGCGTTTAAGCGATAAGCGGATAAAATTAAAATCTTTTGTGAAATTTAAAATAAAGTGGTGACCCCTACGAGACTCGAACTCGTGTTACCGCCGTGAAAGGGCGATGTCCTAACCGCTAGACGAAGGGGCCACAAATTAGCGGAAATGGGATTTTACATTAAAGATAATAAAAAACAGCTTAAATTAAGGATAAAAAATTATGAAAAAATTTTCTAAATTTGCTTTGAGTGCGCTTGCGTGCCTAGCGCTTGGCGGCTGTGCCGCGCTACAAAGCCAAAAATCATCAGATAAATTTACCGTCACCATCCTCACTCCGCCGCTAAAAATCAACGACGTGGGCTTCCTGCACAAAAACGTAAATCAGCTAAATTTGCAAATTTACAGCTCGGGCGTAAATACGGTAAATCTAAAAATAAACGACAAAATTTGCATGAACGGCGCGTGTTTTGAGAAAAAAGAATTTAACAAAAAGTTCTTTTTAGAGGAGAGATACGACGACTTTTTCGCGGAAATTTTGGAGCGCAAGCCGCTGTATGACGGCATAAATGTAATGACAAATTCGTGCGGTTTTATACAAGATATAAGTAAATATTCAATAAAATACGAAGTTTGCGGTAAAAATATCAGCTTTTTCGACGCTAAAAACCGCATAAAAATCATCATAAAAGAGCTTCAATGAAATTTATCGGCGCGCACGTCAGCATCGCGGACGGCGTAGAAAACGCTCCGCTAAATGCGGCAAATATCGGCGCGAATGCCTTTGCGATGTTCGTCAAAAACCAGCGCCAATGGGAGACCAAGCCGCTTTCCCAGGAAAATATCTCCAAATTTAAGCAAAATTTAAAATCAGCCGGCATCGAGCCCAGGCACGTTTTGCCGCATAACGGCTACCTTATAAATTTAGGCCATCCAAGCCCCGAGCAGCGTCAAAAGTCCATTAACGCCTTTTTGGACGAAATTTACCGCGTAGAGGCGCTCGGACTTGAGATGATAAATTTTCACCCGGGCTCGTATCTAAACGAGATTTCGCCCGAAATTTGCCTAGAAAATATCGCAAATTCCGTAAATTTCCTACTAGAAAACAGCCAAAACGTAAAGCTAGTCATCGAAAACACCGCTGGCCAAGGCTCAAATTTGGGCTTTAAATTTGAACACCTAGCTTACATCATCAAACGCTGTACCGATAAAAGCAGGATCGGCGTATGCCTGGATACCTGTCATACCTTTGCCGCAGGATACGATATCAGAGACGACTACCGGCGCGTGATGAGCGAATTTGACGAGATAGTCGGGCACGAGATGCTGCGGGGCATGCATATAAACGATACGAAATTTGACCTAGCCAGCAAAAAGGATCGCCACGAGAGCCTAGGCAAGGGCTTTTTGGGCTTAAAAACATTTGAAAATATCATAAACGACCCCCGCACGGACGATATCCCGCTAGTTTTAGAGACGATCGACGAGAACATCTGGGCGGACGAGATAAAAATTTTAAGAAACTTTAAAGGAGAATAAATGAGAAAATATATCGGCGTTTGCCTCGCGGCTTGCTGCTGCCTAAATGCGGCGGGCTTTAAAATCCCGGAGCAAAGCGGCGATAGCATCGCGCTTTTAAACTCAAACGTCGCGACGAGCTTCGGCCCAGACGCAGCCTATAATAACCCTGCAAATATGATATTTTTGGACGGCGGACATTATCTAGAAAGCTCGCTAACCTACCTGCGCATGTCAAAGACGAAGTATAGCCACTTTAGCGGAGCAAAATTTACCTCAAAAAGAGCAGGCGCGCTAGCTCCGACTTTTCATTACGTTTCGCCGCAGTTTGGCGACTGGCGCTTTGGCCTATCAGTCGTCGTACCTGCGGGAATGTCGATGAGATGGGACGAAAATTTGCCTAAAGCCACCTCTAAAAAATTCGACCTAAAAGTGATCGAGGTAAATCCTAGCGTCGCCTACGCGCTAACCGACAATCTTGCCGTCGGCTTTGGCCTTCGCACCGTTTACGCTAGAGGAGAGGCCGTGCAGGAGGTGCCCGGCGCCCTGCCCGCCTCGCAAGATATCAAAGGCAACCGCGTAAATTTTGGCTACAATGCGGCAATCACGTATAAACCGACTTCAAATTTGAGCCTAGCGGCCACCTACCGCTCGAAAGTAAATATGAATCTAAAAGGCGACACCGACATCAGCGCGCCGGCGCACCCGAGGGGGGCATTTCCGAGCGGCTCGTATAACGGCAGCGCAAAGCTATCCGTACCGCTACCCGCGAGCTTAAATTTAGCCCTATCGTACAAAATCGCAAACACCACGCTGCTATTTGATTTTGAAAGAACTTATTGGTCGGCATGGAAAGAGCTTGACTTCAACTACCCGGGCGCCTCGGCCGCTCACTACCGCAACCCGTTTTTTGCGGCATTTGACGCGTCCAAAAAGCGCGACTGGAAGGACAGCAACGCCTACCGCATCGGCGTAGCGCACGACGCGACGGATAAACTCCGCCTGATGGGCGCGGTTACGTTTGACGAGGCCGCCTCTAGAGCCGATACTACGGGCTTTGATCTGCCGGACACCAAGGCCGTCATCTACGCAGCGGGCTTTAACTACAAATTTACGGATGCTTTGGAGCTGGGAGCTAGCTACTTCTACCAAGACAGAAAGGCGCGCGACGTGCACTACTACTCAAACGCGTCGGGGCTTTATCCAAACGGCAAATTTGAGCGCGGCAACGCTCAAGCTATAAATTTGAACGTGAAATATAAATTTTAAGGCGCAGCCATGAACTACCCTTACGAAAATTTCGAGGATATGCTAAACGTCGCGGTCGAGAAAAACGGCGGCGGTATCGCGATCTACACCGAAACGGACAAAATAAGCTACAAGCAGCTACGCGCGGACGCCTTTACGCTGGCTGCGTTTTTACAAGGCATGGGCGTGAAAAAAGGCGACCGCGTCGCGATGATCGTAAATAACTCGCCGGAGTTTATCGCTAGCTACTTTGCCGTTACGCTGCTAGGCGCCGTGGCCGTGCCGATAAATACCTTTTTAAAATACGAAGAATTTGAATACATCATAAACGACTGCGGAGCGAAATTTCTCTTTGCTTCTGCCGAGCTAGCCAAAGAGATACGCGGACTAGAGAGCAAAACCGCGATAAAAAAGATCGTCTGGATCGGCGATAGAGCCGAATTTGACGGAAACAATATCGCCTACGCCCACGCGCTAAACTGCCGTATAGAGCTAAATTTGACCGACCGACCGAAGCTTGACGACCTAGCCCACATCATCTACACATCGGGCACCACGGGTAAGCCAAAGGGCGCGATGATCAGCTACCGCAACCTCATCTCAAACGTCCAGGGCGCGCACGAGGTCTTTCACGTACGCACGAAGGATAGATTTGCCGTGTTTTTGCCGATGTTTCACAGCTTTACTCTCACGGCGATGGTGCTACTGCCGATATTTTCGGCGTGTTCGCTTATTTTAGTAAAGTCCATTTTCCCGTTTTCAAACGTCCTAAAACAAGTCCTACTCAAGCGCGCGACCGTATTTTTAGGCGTACCCGCGATCTACACGGCTATCGGCAAGGCCAAAATTCCGTGGTATTTTCGCTGGTTTAACTGCATTAGGATTTTTATCAGCGGCGGAGCGCCTTTGGCGGAGCAGACTATCACGGATTTTCGCGTTAAATTTCCGCGTGCGGTGCTGATAGAGGGCTACGGACTTAGCGAATGCTCGCCTATCGTATCGGCAAATACGCTGCAAAAACAAAAAATCTCAAGCGTCGGCTTGCCGCTGCCGGGCTACGAAGTAAAATGCATAAACGACGAGATGATCGAACTGCCCGCAGGCGAGGTGGGCGAGCTAATCGTAAAAGGCGACTGCGTGATGCAGGGCTACCTAAATATGCCAGACGCCACCGACGAAACGATCGTAAACGGCTGGCTGCGCACGGGCGACCTAGTAAAGATCGACGAAGAGGGCTATATCTTTATCGTCGACCGCAAAAAAGACCTCATCATCTCAAAGGGCATCAACATCTACCCGCGCGAGATCGAGGAGGTGCTGTTTAAATTGCCCGAGGTCGAAGCCGCCGCCGTTATCGGCGTTAGAGACGAGCACGCGGACGAGGAAGTCACGGCGTTTATCCAGTTCAAAGAAAACATGAGCCTAGACGAAAAAGATATACGCGCGCACCTCAAAAAACACTTGGCGAATTTTAAAATTCCAAAGACGATTTATTTTAAAGACGAGCTGCCTAAAAACGCGACGGGCAAGGTGCTAAAGCGCGTTTTAAAAGAGCAGATAAGGGATGAAATTTAGTGCGGTTTTTGATAGAGTTTATCGGCGGTGAGCAAAATTCTAAAATTTCCTCGCTCATAAAATGCAGCCAAAACGAGGCGAAAATTTTACGCCATCTAAGCAAAGGCTACGTCGAAGGCACTCCGCAAAGTAGCGTCTACGACGTGCTTTGCGCTGTTTTTGGCAGCGAGGAGTATAAATTTCTAGCAGGACTTGCGGACGTAAAAAATCTACTGGAAAGCGGCTGGATCGTGCAGGGCTTTTCTATCTTTAAAAACCAGGGCGCAGAGGGCTCCGGCTCAAATTTACTCGGCCTGCTTCACAGCGAGATCTCGCTATCGCCGCTTTTTCTAAAAATTTTAGAAGAGGGCGAGTTTGGACTTACGCTGCCATCAGTCGCGCCCTACGCCGATCATCTTAATTATCTAAAAGATCAGTTTTTGCGCGTGGAGCTTTACGGCAAGCTCTCGTTTTTTAGCAAAAACGTCTCAAGCGACGCCAAAAACCGCCTCGAAAAAGACGTGAAAGAGCTAGAAGCCATCATCGAAAAACGGCTAAATTTAAGCAAAATTTCGATCTCCGTCGAGCAAATTTTCAAAGATAACTCGCTAAATGATAAAGAGCAGCTTATTTTCCTCGCGCTTTTAAAGGAAGAGTACGTCGGCGAAACGGACGCAAACCGCGATCTAAACGCGCTTGTTGGGATTTTGAGCGCGGACGAATTCGAACGCATCAAAAACCGCGCTCTGTTAGACGAGGGCTCAAAGCTGATCGAAAACGGCCTCATCGACTACGACGAGTCGCTAAACGCTTACGGCGGCTTTAGCAGGACGTTTTATATAACAGACGAAATTTTACAAAGCGTAATGCACCCAAAAACCGAGAGCAAAAGCAAAAAACTAGCGCTAGAAACTCTCGTAAAAGAACAGGAAATCTTTGAACTCATCGAGCCATCGACCGACATAAACGACGTCGTGCTAGACGTCAAGGTAAAAGAGCTGCTGGATGCAATCCTAAAGCAAGTAGATCGCCGCGTGCTGGCGCGCCTATCTAGCTGGGGTATCAAGTCGCGTAAAAACGTGGACGCCAAAATCATCTTTTACGGGCCGCCGGGTACAGGCAAAACCATGAGCGCGCTAAGCCTCGCAAAGAGCCTAAAAAAGCAGGTTCTTAGCTTTGACTGCTCTAAAATTTTGAGCAAATACGTCGGCGAAAGCGAGCAAAACGTGCGTAAAATTTTCGACACGTACAAAGAAATCTGCGCCAAAAGCAAGAGCGAGCCCGTGCTGCTGCTAAACGAAGCCGATCAGTTTCTAAGCACGCGCGTCGAAGGCGGCAGCGGCGCAGACAAGATGCACAATCAAATGCAAAATATATTTTTGGAGCAAATCGAGCGCTTCGAGGGCGTACTCATCGCCACGACGAACTTCTTGCAAAGCCTGGATATCGCGTTTTCTCGCAGATTTGATTATAAGATCGAGTTTAAAAAGCCCGACCTCGCCGCTCGTCTTGCGATCTGGCGCAAAGTGCTGCCAGAAAATGCGAGCTTTGAGGAAAATTTCGACGTCAAACAGCTGGCTAAATTTGAGCTAAGCGGCGCGCAAATCA
>CAUQMN010000014.1:0-10684 GCA_963518765.1 uncultured Campylobacter sp. | reverse complement strand
CTGAGCGCGCCGTCGTGCGTACACCAGTTTATCATGTAGTTTTCGCGTACGATGAGCCCTTTTTCGTAGAGATTTACGAAGGCTTTTTTGACGGCTATCCTGAGCCCCTCATCCATCGTAAATCTTTGGCGCGACCATGCCGGAGAGATGCCTAGTTTTCGCATCTGATGCACGATCATACCGCCGCTTTTTTCTTTCCATTCCCAGACTTTTTCTACAAATTTTTCGCGTCCGAGTTCTTCTTTTTTGATGCCTTGATTTAATAGCTGCTTTTCAACGACGTTTTGCGTGGCGATACCGGCATGATCAAGGCCCGGCTGCCACAGCGTTTTATAGCCGTCCATTCTTTTGTAGCGCGTCATTATGTCTTGTAGCGTAAAGGTTAGCGCATGCCCGATGTGAAGCGAGCCAGTTACGTTTGGAGGCGGCATCATGATGCAAAATTTACGGCCGTCTTTGCGGATGTTTTTGTTCGCGTCTATCTCGAAATATCCGCGCTCTTCCCAAATTTTATAAAATTTATCTTCTATCTCTTTTGCGTCGTAAAATTCCGCCATATTTTATCCTTAATAATCGTTTAAAAAATGCTTGATTTTACTACAAATTTGCTAATAAGATGTTTAAAACGGGTTATTTTTAAGATTAGACAAAGAAAGCGAAGCGGCTAAAAAACCGCTTCGTAGAGGATTATTTGACGATAAATTCGTGCTGAGATAGATCGTAGTCGCTCATGCTTTCATCGTACATGTTTTCTGTGATGACCGCAGGTAGCATGCATTTACCGCTCATAACGACGCGAAGAGGCGTATAAAGCGTATTTTTATCGTCTTTATAGTAAAGACTGTAAAAGCTCAAAACCCTATCGTCCTCTATGTTTTGGTGCTCAATCGTTAAAGAGCTTTTCGTATCCTCCGTTCTTGCGTTTGGTACGATGTTTTCGTTTATCACCTCAAAGCAAGGGCTAATCGTCTCGTTTATCACGCCGTTTCTGATAAATTTATCCGTTCTTAGCGTAAGTTTAGAGTAGATGACGTCGTTTACTTTGAGAGCATTAATATCTATCTCTTTGCCGTCTTTATCGACGAAAGTTCTATAGATATCAAGCCCCCTTTTATCAAATTTATGATTTACGCCTAGCTTTTTATAGCCTGATGCGCTAACGCCTAGATACACGCTAGCGTTACCCTCCGGCACGATGGTGATTTCAGGCTTTTTCGGAGTGACGTTGATAGCGCCTCTGCCGCTAAAGTCTAGCTCGCGGCCGTCTGCTATGAGCTTAAATTTATTCTCGCCTGAGACGTCCTTGATATAGGCTCTTAGCGCTCTTAGCGTAAACGCGCGCTCCTGCGTGGAGTAAAGCTTGTCTACGTTTTTTATCAAAAAGTCGGCCAAAGAGTCGCTAAATTCATTCTTCTCGAAGTGATTAGCGTGAAGAAGCAGGATAAAGGCTTTATTTCTCACGCTTGAGCCAAAATCCGAAGGATCGTCTGACTGCTCGTTAAAGAAATTATTGCCGACCCCTTTTAGCACTTTCTTACTCTCTTCGTTTAGTCCTTCGTTTTTAAGCGTAGCGGCCATCAAGTAACCCTCTAACGCGCCGCCTTCGTATCGTTTTTGATCGTAAAGCGCGTTTAGTTTTGATCTATCTAGCTTGCCTTGCGTACTTAGTATGTATGCGGCGTATAGCGCTTGGAAATTATTTACCGGATCAAAATCCCTAAGCCAGCCAAGAGCCTTGCTTTTTACTCCGCTATCTAGCGCAAAGCCCGATTTTTCAAGCGTTAGCAGCATATCTATAGCGTAGACGGAGGCGAAGTTGTTCGTATAGCTTAGCTGATTCCAGTAGCCGATGCTGCCGTCTGTTTTTTGCATTTTGATTACGTCTTGCATGCCGGAAAGGACGAATCTTTTTCTATCGGCTTCTCTTGCTTTAGCCTCTTTGGAGTCGCCGCCTCCAAGCACTAGGAAATTTAGCTCAAAAAGCTTGCTGGAGCGCTGTTCGGCGCATCCGTAAGGGTAATTTACGAGTTTATCGCTATTTGCGCTTAGTACGCCTTTGATGGAGCTTGAAGCGTCTATCGTGATATCGTTTAACTCTTCGTCCAGTTTAAAGGTCTTTTTCTCGCTCGCGTAAAACGTCTTAGCGTAAGTGCTTAGCGGATAGGCGTGTATGACGTCTAGTTTTTGCGAGTAGGAGTAGCCCTCTTTGCCGTCGTTTGCGGTGAAATTTATATACGCTTTGCCCGTAGCGTTAGCATCGACCGTGAAATTTAGCTTAGCGTTTTCCTCGGGTTTTAGCTCGATACTATCTACGCCTAGTTTCGCGTTTAGGTTGGTATCTAGGCTTAAGGCTACTTTTTTGGGCTCTTTGGTCGTGTTTATCACTCTTAGCGAGTAGTTTATCTTATCGCCCTCGATAAGATACGCCGTTTGAGTCGGTTTTAGGATGATATCGTCTTTGACCTTTATGGCATTTACGCTAAAGCCTAGCTTATCGCCGGCGACGCTAAGCGCGGCTAAATTTATCTCGGAGTTAAAGTCGCTAGGTACCTCTATCTCGAAATTCGCTACGCCGTCGGCACCGGCTTTTGCCGTTTGCATTTTGATATAGGTTTGTATATTTTTCTTATCTACCGGGCTAGCAAATTTTGCCATCCTCATTTCTAAAAGAGCCTTCGCCGCGTCGCCGCCGAAGCTTAGCACCTTGCCGTCTTTTTTAAATCCGCTTAAATTTGCGTAAAAGTCGTAATCAAGCACTCCGTCGTTTAAAATCGTATCGAAAAACTCCAGCGGGCTTTTTAGCTTTTGGTTGGTGATTTGCAGTACGCCCTCATCGACGGCAAATATCGTAACCTCGGCGTTTGGCTCGGTTTTTACGCTAGCTTTAAATTTAGAGTTTGACCTTACGGTTTTTGGCGCCTCTATGAGCGTATTTGCTCTGCGGTAGGATTTATCGGCCTTTACGTAGATTTTATCGTAGGTTCTAAACGGCAGAGTATCGTTGTCTGCTACGCGCACGACCGAGGCCGTGACGTAAAGCCCCTCAAAGTCGAAATCAAGGTTAAATTTAGCGCTTGCGACGTTGTTTTGGACGTTTACGACTTTATATTTTTTGACGTCGCCCGATTCTAGCGTGACTATAGCGATACCGCTTTTTAGCACGGAGCTTACGTCTGCTATTAGCTCGTCGCCTTTTTTATAGATTTTTTTGTTTAGCTTGATTTTGGCTTTTGCCAGCTCTTTTGTCGGCTGTAGCGTTTCGCCGTAGTCCCAGCCGCTGACGTAAATGTTTAAATTCGCCGAATGGCCGCTAAGGATGTCTGAAACCGTAACGACGTAATCGCCGCTTTGCTTAAAGTCGTAGATAAATTCGTTTCCGCTAAGAGTATCGCTAAAGACCTTTTCGTAGCGGCTGTGCCATCTTAGATAGCCGTCTTTATCGTAGTTGTAGTCCCAGATTTCTTTTTTTATCTCGATAGCTTTTTGCCTGTCTTTTATTTCCTCGTCCTTAAACGGATCGATACTTACCAAATTTAGCGTCAGTTTAGAGTTTGAGTCGATGTAGGTATCGTTTGCTTTTACTCCCACCATCGCGTCAAACGGATAAACGTTAAAGTTCTTGCTGGCGCTTACGTTTTTGCCGTCGTCGTTTATGTTAAAGACCGCCGCACCTTTTAAAACGCTTGCGATTTTGGATTTATTTTCCAGCTTAAATACGGTTTCGCCCTTGCCCTCATCGTCTAGTTCTACTTGCTTGACGCTTTGGTCTAGGCCGTTTGCGGCGTATTCGTCGTTGCTAAATTTATAATCTTTAAATTTATCGTTTTTGTAGTCTTGTTGATATAGATTTATCGTTACGTCGCCTTTTAGATTTGCCGCCGCGCCGCCGAAAAGATACGCGCTTTGCAATTTAACGTCCATAACGTCGCCTAGAGCGTAAATTTCTTTTTCGAGATTAACCTCGTTTTTGATGCGTTGGGGGGTAAAAGACTCTACGGAAAAGTCGTAGCTATCTATGAGCTTGTTAGCAAAGATTATCTCAAGCCTAAACGAGCCCGTTAGCCCCGAGTTTACCGGCTCGTCGAAATTTATGACGCCAAGCTCTGTAGTATTTACGCTTTTATCTAGGATCGTTTTATTTTGCGGATCTTTGATTTGTAGCTTAACGGGCATATTTGCTAGCCCCTTAAACAGCGCGTTTTTGATGATAATCTCGCCTTTTATGTTTTCCTGCGGGCGGATGATGTCGCTGGCAAAATGCAAATAAGCGTCGTAAATTTCGCTTCTATCTTTAACGTCTAAATTCGACTCCTCGTTTAGGCGTTTGTTTTGAGATAGAGCGATGAAGCTTTGCTCCTTGCCTAGCGTTACGACCGCGCTTGCTACGTCTTTGCCTATGTCTTTTTTGTTAAATTTAAACACGCCCTCGTCGTTTGTGATACCGCTTGCGATGAGGCTATTTTTGGCAGAGTAAATTTTAACGTCCGCGTTTGCGACGACTTCGTTTTTACTTAGGCGGTTGGCAAATAAAAACACCTCGTCTTTTGAAATTTTCGCGCTTAGGCCGATGTCGGTTAGATAGACGGCTTTTTTGGCGCTTTTATCTTTATCGTAGTAGATCGTGACTAGATAAACTCCGTCGCCGCCTTCGGCAAAGTCAAGCTTTATTTTGTATTTTTGCATCTCGTTTTGAGCGCCGCCTAGGTCGTAGTTTTTGCTTGCGACTTCTTCTACGTAGTCGTCAAGCGGAGTTTGGGTAAAATTTAAAAAATATCTTAAATTCGGCTCTTTTAGCTTTTCTACGACGACTTTAGCGGTATTTAAATTTACGCCTTTTACGCCGATTTCGCCGGCGCTAGATAAATAAGAGCCTTTATCGGTAAAATCCAAAAACGGCTTATAATCGCCGGTTTTGACGCTAAACTCAGCATCTTCTCGCAAAATTCTATAATCATCGCCAAAGCCTTTTTTTAGCGTGACTTTGTACTCGGTTTGAGGCTTTAGTTCGTCGCTGGTTATATCGACGTAGCGGTAGTATTTCGTATCGCTGTTATCGGTGTATTCCAGTTCGCCTACTTGTAGATTTTTTATACCGTCTATTTTTACGTATTTATTTAAGTTGTAAGTATCGAGCCAGTCGTTTAAAAATATCCTAATACCTAGCTTGCCGCCATCTAGGCTAACGGCTTTGACGTCGTCTAAATACATAGTTTTAGCTCTATCGTTATCGACGAATTTTTCTTGTTCTTCAGGCTCGTTAGTCGCCTAGTAGTCGTCGTTTAGGTTTGCGCCGGCCTTGCTTTTTAGATTTTTTGAGACGGCAAATACCAAATTTTCGCCTTTTTCAAGTAGCTTTATCTGAAAGCTTTTAGGCGTTTTTGCTACGATTTTATATTTGATGTTTTGCTTGGCCAAATTTTGCTTATCGTAAATTTTAAAATTTGCGGCAAACTCATCCTCGCTAACCTCGTCGTTAAATACCGCTAAAAAGGTATCTTTGGCGTACTCGGTTATGCCCGAGAGCTCAAAATCTCCGCCGTAAATTTTAACCTTGCTTTCGCCTTTTTTGCACGAGTAGCTTACGCCCTTTGCCAGCGGTTTTTTTGGATAAAACAAGATAGAGTCCGAGCCGTATTCAAAGGCGCCGTTGATTTCTGGCGAACACTCGATTATCTTTTTGTGCGTTACCTTGCCGATTAAAGACTCGTCTTTTTGCGCGTATTCTACGCCTAGGCTTACCGCGCCGCCTTCTAGAATTTTGCTTCCGCCCTCAAGCGTAAAGGCGCCTAAATTTGCCGCCAAAACGCAACTTAGGCTTAAGCCCATGAGTTTATAGTTCATTAAAACCTCCTTATTTCCATGTTTATTTCGCTTAGATTCGAGTTTTCGTCCAGACATCCGAGCTTGTGTTTGCCTTGCGTTAAATTTAACGTATTTTCGCTAGCGTTTTTTACTTTTTCCCACTCGTTTTCATCTATCTTAAGATATATCTCATCGCCGATATAAGCGTAGCATTTTAGCATAACTTTAGTTAAATTATCATCGCTTATCAAAATTTGATTATTCGTCGGCATGGCAACGAGAGGTTTATAGCTTTTAAATTTATAATAACAAGGACTATCTTTGATGTCTGCTTGCGTTATCGCGCCGTTTTTAAGTAAAAACCCGACCTCTTCGCTCCTGATACTCTCGCAAACGTCTTTTAGCTCCACGCCTTCTATCAGCCAGTCGTATTCCTCGTCTTTGCACTCTTTAAATTTAAACGCGTCAAGGCAGGTTTTTTTGCTCTCTATGCCGCTTGGTGCGTTCATGAAAGATAATTTTTGCTTTTGAGCAAGCAGCTTAAAGACGTCAAAAACTGCGCGCGACGCGTCGCTAAATCCGCTTAAATTTTGCGTCTTTTTGCCGTTAAAGTTGCCAAACCACACCGCAACCGTGTAGTCGCTATTTACGCCTATCGTATAGATATCGCGCGAGCCGTAGCTGGTGCCGGTTTTAAAGGCTATTTGAGGCGTATTTTCGGCGTATTGCCATGCGACGCCAAGGTAGCTTCTTGAGGCGGAGGAGAGCATTTTTGAGGTTAGATAGGCGCTTTGCGGGCTGATTAGCCGTCCGTAGCCCGGTAGCGTTTTGCCTGCTACTTCAAGAGGCTTTAGCTCGCCGCCGTTTGCGTAGATCGTGTAGAGGTGAGCTAAGTTTAGCAAGCTCATCTCCGCGCTTCCAAGCGCGATACTATCTGCGTAAAATTCCTTTGGACGGCTCACCAAATGCACGCGCGAAAGCAGCTCGTAGAGCGAATTTTCGCCAAGCTTGTTGTTTAGGCTAACGGCGGGGATATTTAGGCTAAGCGCTAGCGCCTCGGTCGCCGAAATGATGCCGAAAAACCTGCTGTCGTAGTTTTTGGGCGCGTACTCTCCGAGGAAAATTTCTGTATCTATTATCTGGCTTTTTGGCGTGATGAACCCCTCGTCTAGTCCTAGCGAAAATATAAACGGCTTTAGCGTGGAGCCCACGTTTCTACTCATCGTTACGCCGTCGTTTTGCCCATCGGGAGTGCGCCAGTCGTGCGAGCCTACGTATGCGGCCACGCTCATATTTTTGTTGTCGATGATTATCCCGGCGGCGTTATTTGCGTCTTTTGATTTTAGCGAAGCTGCGGTATTTTTTATCGCGTTTTCGAGTAAAATTTGCAAATTTAGATCTAAGCTCGAGTGCGTAACGCCGTTTTTTAGAGCTTGCGCGGCGTAGTGCCTGGCCTTATAAACGGCATCGTAGCGTTTGTTTTTAAAAGGCTCCCTTTGCGCTCTAGCAAAGGCGCTTTGATCTATCGCACCGGCTTTATAAAGCAGTTTAATGGCGCGGTTTTTTAGCGCGTTTATATTTGATTTTTTATCTAGGCGGTTGGCGTTGGGGTTTTTGGGTATCGTGCTTAAAAGCGCGCATTCGGCGATACTAAGCTCGCTCAAGTCTTTGCCGAAATAAAACCTAGCCGCAGCAGCCGCGCCCTCGATATTTCCGCCGTAGGGAGCGAGGTTAAAGTAAAAATCTAAAATTTCGTCCTTGCTGTAATGCCACTCAAGCTGAAGCGCGGTAAAGATTTCTTTAAATTTATTCGCGTAGGTGCGCTCATCTCTCTTCATCATGCGCGCGACTTGCATAGTGATCGTGGATGCGCCGATGCGGTTAGAGTGCGTGAGATTGTGCGCGGCAGCGCGGATCATGGCAAAGGGATTTACGCCGATGTGGTAATAAAAAAATTTATCCTCAAACAAAATGACGCTATCTTTTAGCGTCTGTGGGATGTCTTTAGCCTCAAATCTCCAAATTTCGTCGCTACTAGGTCGAAGGGCTATGATTTGGCCGTTTTTATCAAAAAGTATGAGCGAATTTTCCCGCTTTAGCGCTTTTACGTCAAGCGGATAGGCAAAGTCAAGCGCCAAAAAAGCTACAAAGCAGAGCAGGGCGACTGCGGCGAAGTATTTGATAAATTTAGCTAAAACTCTTTTCATTTCGCGATTATATCGAATTTGCGCGTAAAATCTCGAAAGATTAAATTTATGATAATTGATATATAATTTCAAATACTAATCTAAGCAAAGGAGATAAAGGCATGGAATATAGAATAGAAAAAGACACGATGGGCGAGGTAAAGGTTCCGAATGAAAAATATTGGGGTGCGCAAACGCAGCGCAGCCATGAAAATTTCGAGATCGGAGTGGGGCTGGAGACGATGCCGCGAGAGGTCATAGAGGGCTTTGCCTATCTAAAAAAGGCGTGCGCGCTGGTTAATCGCAAGCTGGGCCGCCTAGACGAGCCTCGCACAGAGGCGATAGCGCAGGCGTGCGATGAAATTTTAAACGGCAAACTGGACGGAAATTTCCCTCTAGTCGTGTGGCAGACGGGTTCGGGTACGCAGTCGAATATGAATCTAAACGAGGTCGTTTCAAACCGCGCGATGGAGATTTTGGGGCTAAATTTCCGCGATAAGGCGGCGCTGGACGCGAGAGACGCAAAATTCGTGCATCCAAACGATCACGTAAATAAAGGTCAAAGCTCAAACGACACCTATCCTACGGCGATGCGAATAGCCTTTGTGCTGGAGCTGCAAAAAAAGCTGCTGCCAGCAATCCAAAAACTTGAAGCGACGCTGGATAAAAAGACCGCCGAGTTTGCGAGGATCGTAAAGATCGGCCGCACTCACCTGCAAGACGCCACGCCGCTCACGCTCGGGCAGGAATTTAGCGGCTACGCGCATATGCTAAAGGCGAGCAAGGCGCAGATCCTAGCTACTATGCCGTTTTTGCAGGAGCTTGCTATCGGCGGCACCGCGGTGGGCACGGGGCTAAACTCGCACCCGAAATTTAGCCAGATGGTAAGCGACGAGCTAAACGCGCTAACGGGCACGGCGTTTAAATTTAAATCCCATCCGAATAAATTTCACGGTCTAACCAGCCACGACGCCGAGGTGTTTTTAAGCGGCGCGCTAAACGGCCTGGCGGCAAATTTGATGAAGATCGCAAACGACGTGCGCTGGCTGGCAAGCGGGCCAAGATGCTGTATCGGCGAGATAAACATCCCCGAAAACGAGCCCGGAAGCTCGATAATGCCGGGCAAGGTAAATCCGACGCAATGCGAAGCCGTCACGATGGTAGCCGCGCAGGTGATGGGCAACCACGTCGCGATCTGCGTCGCCGCAAGCCAGGGCAACTTCGAGCTAAACGTCTTTAAGCCGGTGCTCACATATAACCTCATCCAAAGCATCCGCCTGCTAAGCGACGCGATGAACAGTTTTGAGAAACACTGCGCTTGCGGCATCACGGCAAACGCCGCGAAAATCGACAAGCTACTGCACGAGAGTCTGATGCTAGTAACAGCGCTAAATCCGCACATCGGCTACGCAAATGCCGCTAAGATCGCCAAAACCGCGCACCATAACGGCACGACGCTGCGCGAGGAGGCGATAAGATCGGGCATACTAACCGCCGAGGAATTTGACGCGTGGGTGGTGCCTGAGGATAAGATCGCGCCGAAGGAATAAATTTTAGTTGCTTGACTTTTGGGCTCGGCGGGATTTGGGCGATTTTGCCGAGCCTAAGTAAAATCCATAAATTTGAGAGCGAAATTTACGGTTGCGCCTTAAGTTTTACTCAAATTTGCCGATATACTTTTAAATTTAAAGGTGCGGCGATGGATGTAAAACTAAACATAAATTTAAACTCAAATTTGATGAATTTAAGTAAAAGCGGCTCGGCTGTCGCAGGCGGGGCAAATTTAAAAAACGTAAATTTGCAAAGCAGCGATAGGGGCGATATCTTGCGCGGCGCGTCAAATTCGCCTAGCGGCGCAAACGAGGGCGAAAGCAGCGCCGATATCCTAAAAAGCAGCTAGAAAAACTGCAAAAACGGCTAAAAGAGCTTGAGGCCGCGATAAAGCGAGTAAAAGCCAGCAAAAATCCATACGCAAAAGATATAGCGGCATCGCTTGAAACGCAAAAGGGAGCGGTGTTTGCGCAGATAATGCAAATAAGCGCGCGAATTTTAGAAATGCAAGGCGGCCAGAGTAAAATTTGACGCCGTAAATTTGTATTTCAAATTTTAAAGCCTTGAAGCCAATTAAGAAATAGGGCAATTTTGGTTTTAAAATATCAAAATGTAAAAATACTTTATTAAATTTATCTTTTTATACTTTAATTATTTTTAGAGCTTTCTTTGTAAAAATATCACTAAAATAACAATAAACTTAATCATAAAAACTAATTCTTTTAATAAATATAGAATTTTAAATTTTAGGTGTAATATTTCAATTTCTAAAGCTATTTGATAATGATTAAAGACAAATTTACTCTTTTATCAAACATGCCAAAATGCAAATTTAATCCCAAGGAGAGAGCATGAGAGATGATGTCCTAGTTAGGATAAACGAGCGGCTTAACGTGCTTGCCGCACTTCCGACTCTAAAAAACGGATCGATCGGCGAAGCTTTGAAGAAAAGCGGATTTAGCAGGCGCGATTTTATGAAATGGGCGGGCGCGATGACGGCGTTTATGGCGCTGCCTGCGTCTATGGCGCCGACAGTGGCTAGAGCCGCCGAGCTTAGCGATAGACTGCCCGTGATATGGCTACACATGGCCGAGTGTACGGGATGCAGCGAGAGCTTGCTTCGCACAGATGCGCCGAGTATAGAC
>CAUQMN010000013.1:0-11310 GCA_963518765.1 uncultured Campylobacter sp. | reverse complement strand
CGTTCGTCGCCTTCAAACATCACGGGCGCGGTCTAGATGTATATTAGCACCATTTCTATAAAGCCGTTTTTGATAAGATTTTGCAAAAACTCTAGAAAATCGTCGCGGTTGTCGATCATCACGCGCGTGGAAAACATAATGTCCTCAAAGACGCTTTTAAACCCGCCGCGCCTAACCGCATCCATAAAATCGGCGTAGCTAATGGCGTTTTGCTCCTCGTGATCCTCGTCTTCGTCGATTTTTGCCTCGAGCGCGCCCAAAATTTCGTCCAAATCCGCAGGACTCATGCCTAATTTGTCTTTTAGCTTAAATATCTCAAAAAGCGTCATCGCCTCGTCGCGGCGGGTTTTAGCAAGCGAGCAAAGCGTGATGAGAAAGAGTAGCTTTTCGTCCGGCTTTTTTTCGTAAGCGAGCGAAAAATAGCTCGCGGCGGCGTCAAATTCGCCTTTGTTAAACGCTCTTAGCCCCGCTTTTTTGTAATCAGTCAAATTTAACTTCCTCGCCGATAGGGATGTTTACGACGCTAAGTTCGGGGTGGATATCCGTGCGTAACTGGCGCTCGATGCCGTATTTTAGCGTAGTAGTGCTAGCCGCGCAGCCGTGACAGTGGCCGGTGAGGCGGACGTAAATTTTTCCGTTTTTGATACCTAGCAGCTCCATGCCTCCGCCGTCGTTTTCAAGCATCGGCATAACCTTTTGCAAGCTCGCTTTTACGGGCTTTAAAAGCTCTTCGTCGGTAAATGGAATCATTTTTCGCCTTTTAAATTTTTTTGGAGTATTATAGCAGATAAAATTTTAAATGCGCTACGCCGGCTCGTTTGAAATTTAACTCGTTCTAGCGCGAGCGGCGATTAAATTTAGCCTTTTTTGCCGCATCTTTGTTTTTTATGTTTAAAATTATATAATCGCTTAAATTTATTTTAAGGAGAATCTATGAAAAAAACTGCCTTGTTGCTAGCCGCGCTTTGCGCGTGCGCTCTAGCCAAAGACTACGAATACGCGCTTGAAAGCACCTCGCAAAAGATATACGAAGAGCCGGCTCTTAGCTACGTTACGCGCCAAATTTACGATGCCAAAGCGCGCAAAACGCAGGTCGTTACCGAGTCCGAGCTAAAAGACGGCGGCAAAAATAGATACAAAGAAGTAAGCTACTTCGGCAAGGACGGCGAGCTGGTTAAATTTTACGCCTATGATTATGACTTCAAGGCTGAAAAATGGCACAAGATAAACGAATATAAAGCAAGCCTTAAAAACGGAGTATCTACGCAGGAGACGACGGGCTACGTTCGAGGCGTTAAAAACGCTAGCAAAACAGTCTCAAAACGCACAAACGGCGTATATGAAGAGACCGGAGACGAACTAAAAGCGGGCAAATGGCAAAAATCGTCTCTTGCTCGTGCTACTTATATCGGAAGCGGTCAAAACGAGCTAACCGTTTATAGCGTTTGGGACGGCGCGAAATGGCAGCCTAAAGAAAAAATGCTCTATCTCTACGATGCAAACGAGCAGCCTGTAGGCTATGAAAGGTCGCTGTTTGAAAACGGCGCGTGGGTACCGTCTCAAAAAGAGATCATTGCAGGCGACGTTCGCGGTAAATACGAGCGCGTAAGCAGCGTCTACGTAGACGGCGCATGGCAAAACTCGCAGATGTCTAGGCACGAGGTCGCAAACGGCAAGGACGTGACGATAACTTCTGTCTGGGATAACGAGAAAAAAGAGTGGAAAAACAGCTACAAAGACGTGATCGTAGTTAGTGGCGCGGACTTTGAGACGGCGGCGTTTTCGTGGGATAACGAGAAAAAAGAGTGGAAGCAGGAGTTTTCTAGTCGCAACGTCTACGATAAGTCTGGCGAGCGTTTGCTTACGCAGCGATACGGCGCTAAAGACGGCGATAAAAAGCTAGTTTACGGCTACGATGCGCGCGGCGATAACGTGAGCGTAGACGTCTATGAGCTAGTTAGCGACGCAAACGGCAAAAGATGGGTGCAAAAAGAGCGCATCGAGGCGACTTTTGATAGCGATATACTAGCTGAGGATGTAGTATACGGCGGCTCGCTGATGTCCTTTGATATGCAAAGCAAGCATGCGATGACCGCTTATAAAAGATACGTTTTTGCGGGCGGCAAGGCTAAACTAGCCCAAGAGCGCGAATGGAGATACAAAAGGCTAAAATAAATTTAGTCGGCGTTTGGGCATTAAATTTAGCCTTTACTAAATTTAGGCTTTTGCCGCGCCTTGGGGCTATGATTTGCGCCCTAGCGCGAAGGTATTTAAAAAACTAAAATTTAGGAAAAATATGCGAAATTTAGAGCAAATTTTAGCGTCGCTAGACGAGAGCGCGCAAAAGGTTTTGGTTTTAGGAGGCGCAAAGCACCCCGTTTGGGACGATGCGAACGAGGTTTTCACGCTAGCTACGAGGCAAATTTTAGATAAAAGCCTAGGGCGACAAGAAGGCGCGAATTACGGCGGGACGGTTAAATTTTATGGTGCCGCGCCGATTGCATTTATCGGCGTGCATACGCGCATCGTGCGAAGAAGCATAGGATTTTTACTCACGCAGCGGCATCTTTTGGTTAAATTTGACGCCTCTGCTGCAAACGCGGACGAAGTAGCCGCGGCGTTTAGGCTCGGCGAGCATTCGCCTGACGAGCTGGAAAATCTCGCGTGGCAAGAGCTAGAAAAATGCAAATTTGAAATCGAGGACGAGATGAAAGCGGCGATGAAAACTGCGTTAAAAGCGGTCTTGCAGGCAGTTTTCGAGGAGGGCGTTAAGGCCGAGGAGCGCACGATCGCGGATAAAATTTTGGAGCTTGAGCTGGGTGAAGCGCTAAAAACGCCGCTTGACGAGACGAAGCTGCTATCAAAATCGCTTAGCGTCTTTAAGCCCGTCTCGCCGATGCTTCACAGCCTTGACCGCTCGCTTTTTGGTAAGCCTTACGGCGTGATACTAGACGAGCGCGGACTTATTAGCCGCGAGCTGATGGAAGAGCCCGTTTTTAGCTCGTGGGACGAGATCAGGGGCGCGCAGATCGAAGTAAAAGAGGATGCCGTAATAATCGGCGAAAAAGAGCATAAGATACCTTTTGAGCTAAAAGATAAAAAGGAAAATTTCGCCGAGTTTTTAAAATTTACGGCGCAGACTAGGGCGTAAATTTAGCGCGCTTTTGATCGGATTTGCGCGTAAATTTAAGGAAAAATATGAAAAATTTGCTGCTAGGCGCGGTCGCTGTCTGGGCGTTTTGCGGTTGCGCAGAGCTAAAACCTAGCGCGGACAAGGACGTCGCTTTAATCGACGTGCCCGAGAAAAACTGGACGAGATACGAGGATACGGACGGCGCGCTAAAAGAGGTCGCGTTTTTCACAGCGTCTTTTTCCGAGCGGTTTCGCACGTCTTTTAAAAACTGCGAAAAGATCGGCTTTGCGCTAACCAAACAAGAGGGCAAAAAGCTGCCCGTAATGCTGGGCGACATGTATAAGGCCGAGGACGGCGCGTTTACGGTCGCGGGACTAGATGCCAGGGGGCGCGAGTGGAGCGGCGACGAGAAGCTGCGAAGGTCGAGGCGGATCAAAATTTACGAATTTAAAGAAGGCTCCGTTAAGGTAACGGATTATGGGGCAGAGGGCGGCGTCTGCGAGGCATTTTACGCTGGCAAAAAGATAAGCATGGCGAGCGTAGAAAGCCGCGTCGGCGAGGACTCGCGTGAAATTTTGACCGTGCGAACGCAAGGCGAAATCTCGCTTGAAGTCGTCAAAATTTTTAGCTCGCAAGAAAACTCTTCGCCGCAAAATTTGCTCGCCTTGGACGAAAAAGGCTCGCACGGCGCGCAAGCTAATGAGGCAACGCTAATCAAGCAAGCCCAAACGCTAAAAAACATAGTCTGCGCGGGCTTTGGCGGAAAATAAATTCGGGTTTTGTCGGCTGAAAACTGGCGCGGCGGAGCGAAACGTCATTAGGCCGCTACGTCGCTTGGATGCAAAAAGCGCAGATCGCTACGGTGCGAGTCGCGAAGGCAACGCTCATAAGCTAGGCGTAAATTTAAGCGCGTTTATCGCTATTTTAAAGTAGCGCGGACGGCGACAGCGAGGGCACAGGACGGAACGTCGTCTGAAAAATTAAATTAGCGCCTAAAAATTTTATGGTTTGCGCGGCAGGAGGAAAATTTAGCCGCATTTTGCAGGCTTAAATTTTAAAGCAGCGTCGGCTTTGCAAATTTCGTAAAACCCAAAAGGCGCGTGAATGCTTGCGTAAATTTAAACCAGAAAGTAAAAACAAATCCAAAACGCTTGCAAAAATACGGCTGGGGAAGCTCAAATTTAGTCGGCTCGGTAAAACGCAAAACGTAAGCGCGTCTTGCTTGCGGCATTGCTTTCGCTTGGCAGCGCGTTATGTGCCAAAAATAAATGTTACCCGCGCGTTTTGGGCGTTCTTGATTTCAAAAAACGGCTTAAATTTTCTTGCTACGCGCGTCTAAAAGGCGATTAAATTTTATTTGTGTATAATTGCAAGCAAAAATCTTGCCGGTCTAGCGCGTCCGCAAAAGCGCGGTAAAGGCGAGCTAAACGGCAAGTAGAGCCAAAAAGGAGAAAAAATGCTAAAAAAGATGGCTGATACGATAAGGTTTTTGTGCGCTGATATGGTGCAGCAGGCAAATAGCGGGCACCCGGGCGCGCCGATGGGGCTAGCGGACGTCATGGTCGTGCTGGCTAAATTTTTAAATCACAATCCTAAAAATCCAAACTGGCTAAATCGCGATAGGCTCGTATTTAGCGGCGGTCACGCAAGTTCGCTCGTGTATAGCTTTTTGCATCTTAGCGGCTATGATCTTAGCCTTGATGATCTAAAAAACTTCCGCCAGCTGGGCTCTAAAACCCCGGGTCACCCAGAGATCCACACTAAAGGCGTCGAGGTCGCAACCGGACCGTTAGGCCAGGGCGTGGCAAATGCGGTGGGCTTTGCTATGGCGGCAAAATACGCGGCTAATCTGCTAAATGAACCTGAAAACGCCGTCATCGATCATAAAATTTACTGCCTCTGCGGCGACGGAGACTTGCAGGAGGGTATCAGCTATGAGGCCTGTGCGGTCGCGGGCAACCTGCATCTAGACAACCTCGTGCTGATTTATGACTCAAACAACATCACGATCGAGGGCGACACGAGCATAGCTTGGAGCGAGGACGTGAAGGCGAGGTTTGAGGCTCAGGGCTGGGACGTTGCGCGTATCGACGGCCACGACTACGATCAGATCGAGTTTGCGCTCGAGCAAGCCGCCGAGAAGGAGCGCCCGTATCTCATCATCGCAAATACTCGCATCGCAAAGGGCGCGGGCGAGCTGGAGGGCAGCCACCACAGCCACGGCGCGCCGCTTGGCGAGGAGATCATAAAGGCCGCTAAAATCGCGGCGGGCTTTGATCCTGAGCGTAAATTTGCCGTTGACGAGGACGTGCTGATTCGCTTCCGTGCCGCGATAGAAAAGGGCGACCTAGCCGAAGCTCAGTGGAATCAAAAAGTGCAAAATTTAAGCGCCGAGAGCAAAAATATGTTAAATTCGCTACTAAATCCCGACTTTAGCAAGATAAATTTCCCTGATTTTAGCGGTAAAAAGCTAGCCACGCGCGATAGCAACGGTATCATCATGAACGAGATCGCTCGGGCACTACCCGGCTTTATCGGCGGTAGCGCGGATCTGGCGCCCTCAAACAAAACCGAGCTAAAGGGCATGGGCGACTTCCCTAACGGACGCAACATCCACTACGGCATCCGCGAGCACGCTATGGCCGCGATAAATAACGCAATCGCTAGATACGGGCTTTTTCTGCCGTTTAGCGCGACGTTTTTTATATTTAGCGACTATCTAAAGCCGTCTGCGCGTATCGCTTCGCTGATGAGCGTTAGGCACTTTTTTATCTTTACGCACGACAGTATCGGCGTAGGCGAGGACGGCCCGACGCATCAGCCTATCGAGCAGCTCAGCACGCTTCGCGCGATGCCAAACTTTTACACCTTCCGCCCGGCTGATGGCAACGAAAACGCGCTTTGCTGGAAGGCGGCGTTAAATTTACGCGCTCCAAGCGCCTTTGTGCTAAGCCGCCAAGGCCTAGCTCCGCTTGAAAAAGGCGAATTCGGCGGCGTAGAAAACGGCGCGTATCTGCTAAAACGCGCGCAAAATGCCAAAATCACGCTAATAGCTAGCGGTAGCGAAGTGGAGCTTTGCGTCAAAGCGGCTGAAATTTTAGCCGCTCGCGGTGTCGGCGCGAACGTCGTCTCCGCGCCGTGCTTTGACCTGCTTTGCGAGCAGCCGCGCGAGTACGTGGATAAAATTTTAGATCCGCAAACCAAAATCATCGCCGTCGAAGCCGCAAGCGCGCTGGAGTGGTATAAATTTGCGGATGAAATTTACTCGATGAAGAGCTTCGGCGAGAGCGGCAAGGCGGGCGCATTGTTCGAATACTTCGGCTTCACGCCTGAAAAGATCGCGGAATTCGCGAGCGAACGTGCATGAAAACGGCGCTAGTTTTAATCGATATCCAAAACGATTATTTCAAGGGCGGCGCAAACGAACTCGTAGGGCAAGAGGCGGCGGCGAAAAACGCAGCTAAAATTTTAGCTCTTTTTAGGCGGAAAAATCTGCCTGTTTTTCACGTTCAGCACATTGCGACTCGCGCGGGAGCGACGTTTTTCTTGCCTAATACGCGCGGCGCGCAGATCTACGAGCTAGTCGCCCCGCTACCGCACGAACCCGTCATTGTTAAACACGCTCCGGATAGCTTTTTAGGTACTGAGCTGAACGATCGGTTAAAGGGACTCGGCGCGGAGCGAATTTTGGTCTGCGGGTCGATGAGTCATATGTGTGTCGATACTACCGTGAGAAGCGCGATGGATAAGGGGCTTAAAGTAGTTTTAGCTCACGATGCGTGCGCGACCAAGGATTTGAGTTTTAACGGCGAAAATTTGCCCGCAGTGCTCGTGCACAAGGCGTTTATGGCGGCGATGAGCGGGATCTTTGCCGACGTTAAAAGCACGGATGAGGTTTTGGCGGATTTTAGCGAGTGATTAATCCTAAGCGCGCTATTTTTTAAATTTTAGGCTAGCCGTGAAAGAATATTTATGCGGTCTAATACAAATTTATTCGGAAGCTAGGGCGGCGGCTAAGCGAGCATGCCGCTTGCGAGATTTTGCTGCCTGAATTTCTCTAAAACGTTCAAATTTAAAACCAAGCGCTTATCCCTCCCCAAAAAACCACTCGCGGAAGCGTCGATGTTTTTGGATTATTAAAGAACGCCAAGCTAAGCGCGGCTTAGGTACGCTAATACTTAACGGCGAGCGACGTTAAATTTGATTAAATTTGAAGAGCAAGCCGCTACGAAAGACTAGACTGTGGACAAATCTGATTTATTAGCCGAAAAAATACTATGGCGACCTTTAATCGATTATTTACGCTACTATTTTTCTTATAAATTCGGTATCGAGCCAAACCCTAATCAGCCGATTTGGTTACCGATAAAAGATAGAAAATGGATCGATTTAAATTTATTAAAAAGATCAAAAATATTTTTATCTAAAACATGGATCGGTTTAGATTTTGATAAAACCGAACCCGAAATTTGCAAGGGAGACGAGTGGATAAACGTATTGATAGATGCGAAGGACGGCAACTTGCGAGATATTTATCTGTTTGATACTGATTTAAATATTATTATACTAATGATCGAAGATCTGAACGGAATTCTTTTAGACGGTAGTAAATTCGGATTATTAGAGGATTGTTTAAAATCAAATACAAAAATAGAGTAAAAGTAGATTTAAAAATAAAACCTAAGGATAAAATTATGAATAAATTTGACTTATTGGCTCTATTTGAGACCGAAAACGGCGTGGCGTTTCCAAAGGCTTACAAAGAGATATTAGGCAGCTTTGAGAGCTATATTATCTACGATTACCGCGTAAATGAATTTGGAGTCCAAAAAACGAAGGATCTAAATTTTTACGGCATTTCAAGGCTCTTTGAAGATATAGATAAAACGCACAAGCTGTATCAGTTCGTAGCGAGCGAAATTTCATCCTCGGTTATAGACCCTGATAAAACTTTTACCTTCGGCGGACTTAGCGACGGGGTGGAGTTATTTTTTGATTTAAGGGATATGTCTATCTGGAGATATTATTTAGACGATAGCAGCATCGCGCAGATAGAGCCTAGCTTTGAGGCGTTGATGAGCAAGTCTTCTTTCGTAACGCGCGACGGCGATTTAGCTTTGTATTAAAAGCGATAAACGAAAAAGGGGAGCAATGGCGCTAAGGTAAAAATTTAATAAAATGCACGAATACGAAAGCCTGGTGCGAAATTTCGTCTGCGAATCCGAAGACTACGAGGATAGATTGATCGCGGTCGTAACGGAGGCGTTTGATTTTTCTTTGCAAAATCTTTGCGTCATAAACGATGCGTATAAAAACTACGAGATGTATTGGTTTGAAGTTTGCAACAACGCGCTGTGCGGGGCGCTCGGCGCGCTACTAGATAAAGAAGAGAAGCTAAGAAAATCCCAAAAGCTCGCGCTGTTTTTTAAAGGGCTTATTTTTCAGGAAAAATATAGAAGCAACCGCATGGATTTTATCTTTATCCTACAAATCATGAAAAGAAAAAGCGACATCGCAGACGTCGCCGCGGATAAAGAGATCTGGCGAGCCGACGGATTTACTCAGTTTGGACTGGTAGAGGCTATATATAAGCTAAAAATTCCGGGCTTTAGCAGCGAGTTTTTGCAGATGAAAAAAATCGCCCAAAAAGACGCGGACAAGCAGATGCAAAGATATATCGATAAATATCTGGAAAAAGAAAAATCGCGGCTAGAGGGCACCAAATAGACGCGCAAGCCTTTTTGCGCAAAGGTCGCGCGGGTAATTCCCGTCAAAACAGGATGCGGGCGTCATGAGAGGCAACCCTAAATTTTGCCGCAAAGGCGCATCGGCACAATCTAGCTTAGCCGCGCTTGCCGTAAAAATATCAAAAACGCCGCGACGCAAAAAGCGGTTTTAAAACGCCTGAGCCGAGATTTAAGACGGCAAAATTTAACTCTAGCTAAGCAAGCCGGCAAAGTAAATTTAATCATAGCTAAACTAGACGTAAATTTAGCTCGGGCTTCGTTAGCCGTGGCTATTTTAGCAGCAGATAAATTTTATCCAATTAGCCGGCTACGGCACACCGAATTTTACGTTTGCTAGCTAGCCGCCGCTTTATCCGACTAGGTCGGACATTTAGGCAAACGAGCAAATTTATATTGCCGTTTAAAGCTCAGAAGGCATAAACTCGCCCTATTTTTGTGCTTTTATCTCTTCTAGCGCGCTTTTTATCCGTGCCGATTCGCGCTCGCAAAATTTTTCGTCGCCGTTTTGCTTGATTAAAGCCTCTTGCCCCGCTTGCGCCTTTTGCAGCTCGCTAAATTTGAGCTCAAACAGCCTAAAGGCTTGCGGATCGTTTTCTAGCTGTTTGGCTTTCATTTCATAAAGCTCGTTTAGATAAATTTTGCTTTGCTTCACGTACTCCTCGCACGCGTTTTGAGCGCCCAAAGCCAGCGCGCTAAGAGCGCAAAATATTAATATTTTTCTCATCGTCGTCCTTTAAATTTACAAAATTATACACTTTTTTAGGGTTTAAATTTTATAATTTCTAAAAATTTAAAGGCGGAAAATGAGACGAAAAGATAGAGAACTAACCGCTGAGGAAGGGCTTGCGATCATCGATGCGTGCGAATACGGCACGATCTCTTGCATTACGGACGAGGGCGAAATTTTTAGCGTGCCTATCTCGGTCGTGCGCGAGGAAGGGAGCGTGTTTTTGCACGGCGCGCCCGCAGGCTCTAAGGCAAAGCTGCTAAATGACGGCAGAAACGTGACTCTGGTTTGCGTGAGCTATGCGCGGGTGCCGATTTTGACGGACGAGCAGTTGGACGCGATAAAAGACGACGGCAAGGCGCTTGGCGCAAAGGTTTTTACGACCGAATACAAATCCGCTATCGCAGAGACTAAAGCTTATATCGTGACGGACGAGGCGGCGAGACTGCACGCGCTACGGCTGCTTAGCGAAAAATACACGCCAAAGTATATGCGAACTTTCGATGTCGCCGCGGCTCACGGGCTAAAGGCGATGAATATCTACGAGCTAAAAATCGCAAGCCTAACCGCAAAAGCAAAGATTATTCGCGACTAACCCGCGCTAAATCGGCTAAATTTCAGCTTTAAATTTGCGTTTTTGGCTTAGGAAGGAGCAAATTTAAATGCCGCCTGGTAAGCCGGCTTTAAAAACGAGTAAAAATATCGGTTAAATTCGTCTCATCCGCCACGAAATCTAAAAGGGTGAATTTGGCGCGGTGAAAATTAAATTTAAAAAATCGTAAGTTTTTAAAGAGATATCCCTCCAAAAGGAGGGAAAAAATCATTTAGGTAGAGTTGCGATAACTTGCTTCATTTGATCGATAGCAGGTTTGCAAGCAGCTTCTTGGGCGTCTTTAGGTAGCGCGGCGAATTGATTTTTTTGATCTTCGTAAGTCGATTTCATAGCCGCCATTTGCGGATTGTCTTTTGTTTTTTCGACGAACTCGTCAACTAGTTTAAAGTACTCCTCGCATGCAGGCGAAAGCTCTGCTGCAGAGGCGCTAACGCCCATTATGCCAAGAGCGGCAACTACTAATAATGACTTTTTCATTATGTCTCCTTGTTTGAAATAGACGGGCATTATAGCCTCTTTTTTAAAACAAATATTTAAAAATAAATTTATTTTTTTCGGCTTCGCGCTCTTTTTTAGCGCTAAAATCGGCACAGGCGCGGCGTTTATCTAGTTTAAAAGACCCCAAAAGGTAAATTTAGCCGTAGCGCGACAAAGCAGCCCGTCAGCTCCCGCAAATCCGCTTCTTAATTTAAATTTGACTATAATGTCTTAAAATTTAAAAGGAGCAAATTTGCAAAATTTCGCCTTGAAATTTCGTCCGACGAGCTTAGACGAGGTCTGCGGACAGCGCGAGCTGGTGGGCGTTTTTAAAAAATTTATCGAAAACAAAAAAATCCCGCACAGCATATTTTACGGACCCGCAGGCTGCGGCAAGACGAGTTTTGCTCGCGTCGTCGCGCGGTCGATGGAGTATGATTTTTACGAATTTGACGGCGGAAATCTCAAGATCGACGAATTTCGCAAAATACTAAAAAACCACGAAAACGCGCTTTCTAAGCCGCGAATTTTCAGCGACGAGATTCACCGCCTCAGCAAAACGCAGCACGAAGCCCTGTTAATCCCGACGGAAAACTACCGTGCAGCCACCATC
>CAUQMN010000012.1:0-11475 GCA_963518765.1 uncultured Campylobacter sp. | reverse complement strand
GATGTGGTGCGCGGCATTTTTAGGCATGGCGACGAATTTTGCCGAGATTTGCCTCGCGCAAATTTACCGCGCCAAAGACGACAGCGGTCACGTGATCGGCGGGCCTGCGTTTTATATCAGTCGCGGACTAAAGAGCCGCTACGCCAAAGCCCTGGCGGCGTTTTTTGCGCTAGCGATCATTTTAGCGCTCGGATTTATGGGAAATATGGTGCAGGCAAACTCCATCTCAGACGGCTTTAAGGGGGCGTTTGGTATCCCAAACTGGGCTAGCGGGCTGTTTTTAGCGGCGATTTGCGCCATGATTTTTATCGGCGGCGTCAAGGCCATAGCGCGCGTAGCAGAAAAGATCGTGCCGCTAATGGCGATCCTTTATGTCGCTGTCGGGCTAGTCATCATCGGGTTTAATATCGAAAAAATCCCAAGCGTCGTCGCGCTCATCTTTGAAGCGGCGTTTAATCCATCAGCAGCCTGGGGCGGCGCGACCGGAGCCACGATAGCTACGGCGATGAGATACGGTATCGCGCGCGGGCTGTTTTCAAACGAAGCCGGCATGGGCTCTACCCCTCACGCGCACGCCGCGGCTAACGTCAAACATCCGGTTGATCAGGCGGTGCTCGGTATCATGAGCGTGTTTGTAGATACCTTTATCGTGCTAAATATAACCGTTTTTGTGGTTCTCAGCGCTGACGTGATACGTTTTGAAAACGGCAAAGCCGTGCTAACCGGTATCGCGCTCGTTCAGGAGGCTTTTTCCTCGCATGTTTTGGGGCATACGGGCGGGTATAGCTTTGTGGCGGTTTGCTTGTTTTTCTTTGCGTTTACGACGATACTTGGGTGGTATTATTTTGCCGAGATAAACGTTCGCTATCTTTTCGGCGCTAAATTCGTGCGCGTCTTGCAAATTTTAGTCGTCGGGTTTATATTTTTAGGCAGTTTGCTTAAGATAAATTTCGTCTGGGAGCTGGCAGATATGTTTAACGGCCTCATGGTACTGCCGAATTTAATCGCCATCATCGCACTTAGCCCCGTCGTGGTTAAACTCCTAAAAGACCACGATGCGGGCAAAGAATACGAACAGAAAAACTATGTAAAAGAGCCGAATTTATTTTAGAAAACTTAAAATTTTAATGTAATTTCTATTTTATATATTTTTGCTGTAATTTTAAGAATTGATTTCAGTTAGGTTTGTTACAATTTCCTATATTTTTAATCTAAATCTAGGAGATCGTTATGAATATAACTCAGACGCAAATTTCGGCGCTTTACGTCGGACTCTTCGGCAGATCGAGCGAAGGCGCGGGCAGTAAGGCTTGGCTGGGTGCTGCAAATACGCAAAATTTAAGCGTTTCTACCATCGCAAACACGATGCTAGAAACCGTAGCGGCAAAAGAGTTTTTCGGCGATAGCGTAAACGAAAACGCAAATTTCGTCGAGCATATATACGCTAACGTATTTGGCAAAGGCGGAGCTAATCTAGACAAAGAGGGCAAAGCCGGCTGGACGAAAAAGCTAAACGACGGCGAAGATAGAGGAAAGGTCGCGGCCGATATGCTAAAGGCCGCTTGTGACCCCGTTCACTCAAATGCCGCCGACGAAGCTACGAAAAACGCGCATAATCTCTTGATAAACAAGATAATCGCCTCAAACGTCGTAGCCGACCTCATTAAAGACGTTCCAAACGGCGGCGATATAAAAGAGCAATTAAAAGCTTTTATCCAGATAAATAAAACCATTACGCCCCAATCAAACGCAAGCGACATCAAAAGCGCCGTGCTAGCGGGCGCTAAAAGCTTAAATTTGACCGTAGACGAGGCGAAGTTAGACGCTGCGCTAGATGCCAACTCTAAGGTAAAAATCATCTCCGGCGTAACCGGTAAAACGGAGGATGAAATCTCAAAAGAACTTGCACCAAAACCCGCCCCTACGCCAGATCCTAAGCCTGACCCTGCGCCGGATCCAAAACCTCAGCCGGGTCCTAAACCGACCCCGACTCCAGATCCAAAGCCGCAACCTCAGCCTACTCCAAACGACGGCGTAGAGGGCGCGCTAAAACAGATGCTAGCATCCGCCTCATCGTCCGAGGTCATCGGCTACTCCGCAAAGATAGAACACGGCGGCAAAAAATACTTCGTAAGCATAAGAAGCGCGGATAACGACGGCGTAAATTTAAGCGCCGATCAAAAGATAAATTTATCGGTCCAAAACGGCGCGGTTAAAACCGCCGAGGGCAAGACGCTAAAAGCCGACGTTTATACGGTAAAAAATTTCCCGACGGGCGATAGCTTGGAGGCGGAAAAAGGCACGGCGATACTTGGCGCATTTACCAAAGACGGGCACGAATTTAGCGCCAAAGATCAAGAAAACGGCGTTCCTTATAGCCACAGCCTCCAGCCTAGATCGGGCGTTAAATTTAACGACAACGGCTTTTTTGAGCGACCGTTTGGCCTGGTAGAGGGCACGACCGACGGCGTCAGCGCGCAAAAAGTAGATAAAGGCGCGGGCGGTATGGTTTATAAGCTCGTAAAAGACGGACAAACGACTTATTACGTTACAAATAAAGAGGCCGTTCCGCATTTTAACTCGCATACCGGCACCGTCGTCATAGAGGGCGCAAAACCCGGCGACAAGGTCAAATTCGCAGGAGGCGTAGACTCGCTTACGCAGGCTCAAAACGAGGACGGACTGCAAGCGGGCTCAAAGCAGTTCATCAAAGACGGCGACGATACTATCCTCTACGCTAACGGCAAAAACGCGGGCTTTAGCAACTCGGATGATTTAAAGATCGTATTTAAAGGCGTTAGTATCGATCCAACCGCAAAAGACGGAGCCTTTACGCTAAAGCAAAATGTTTTAGCCGACGGCGCCATCAAAGCAACCGACGCGCAGGGCTTTACCAAGCTCTTTGACGACGCGCCCGCTCTTAAGCTAGACGGCACGGAAAACGTCTATAAAAAAGAGGGCAAATTTTACCAAGACGCGCAAGCTACCAAGCCTTTAGACGCGGATGCGCTAAACGTAAAGGTGGTTAAATTCGCTAACGGCGACGTTTATACCTTTAGGTCTGCGAAAAAATCGCAATCCAAAGACGCGGTAAAAGCCTACGACGAACAAAGCCTAAGCTCAAATTCGCAAAAAGGCGACGCGCTAAAAAGCGGCGATACGACTTATGAGTTTTTCGACAAAGGCAACGTCGCAAAGATATCAAGCGAGGATTTTACGTTTGAAAACGGCGCGCAGTATCTAGGCTCGCTAAATTTAGACGGAGCCAAAAACATAACCAAAGAGTCGTTTTTATCCGGCAAGCTAGGGGATAAAATCCTACCTAACGCGTACTCAAACATAACTACTGGCGGAGTTAAATTCGAGCTCAAGCAAAACGGCGATATAAAATCTTTAGTCGCAAGCTTTGAAAAAGCTAAGGAGATATTAAGCGGCGCGCTAAAAGACAGGATCGCAGACGGCGCGGTAGAGCTTAGCAAAGATAGCGCGCTAACAAACGCCCAGCTACAAACGTTAGCTCAAAATGCCGCTAAATTTGCTAACGGCGCGGTAAAATCGGCCGTTTTAAGCGTAGCCGAGCTAACGTCGCTTAACAAAGGGGCTGCAGATAAAATCGCAAATTCGGCCGTAACGCTAACGGATAGAGACGCGTTTAGCAAAGAGTCTCTAAAGGCCTTAGGCGCATTTAGCGACAAGCTAAAAGACGGCGCGATAGCTAAAACGCAAAAGCTAAGCGCGGCTGATTTTTACGAAATTTTCGGCAAAGGCTTTTTATCTAGCGACAAGCTCTCAAGCTATAAGATCGCAGACGGCGCCCTAGAGATCGAAGATAGCGCGAATAATTTACAAAATGCGGTAGAAAATAGGCTTAGTTATTTCGGCGAAAAGATAAAATCCATAAAAACCTCAGACGGCGCGGAGCTAAAAATATCGGCTACGAATTTTAATAAAATCGGCGCGGATAAATTTGACGCTAACGATAACATAAAACTAACGGGCGTTAGCTCAAACGATAAGGATGCTGTGCTAAGCGACAAGGTGGATAGCTTTGAAATCAATAGAACGCTAGAAGTAAGCGTGGATGAATACGCTAAATTTGCCGCCAAACTCGCCGGAAAAGGTAAATTTGATATCGCAGACGACTTTAAAAAAATCATGAAATTTTTAAAGACGGCGGACGTTTCAAAGATAGAAACGCTAAATTTAAGCGATAAAAATATCGAACTTAGCGCAAGCGACGTAGAAGAGCTGGCTAAGCTTGGCGATCTAAATTTGCATACTAAATACGGCACGCAAATCACGCTAAAGCAAAGCGCGCAAGAGCTAAACGCGGACGGTTCAAAGCTGCTAAAGGCCTTTGCGGGGCTGTCTTTTGGCGCCGGCAATGCCAAAAAACAGATCGACGTGCAAGGAGACGGCGTTTTAGAGCTTGATAAAGATACGTTTGAAACTTTTAAATTTGCCGCAGACGATAATCTAAAAATAACAAACGTAACAGGCTCGGTCTACGCAAGCGACGCCAAAGAAATCTTTACCTTTAAGCAAGACGCATCTAGAGTCGTTATAAACGCCTTATCTAACGGCGACAAGCTTGATTTCTCCAGGTTAGCTTCTAACGTAACGTCTATCGGCGATCTAAACGTCGCCGCAGACGCGCAAACGCAGCTACAAGACGGCAAAATTTACTACGTTAGCGGTATGTCGGCAGGCTTTGCGTCCGGGTTTGATAAGATTTTCGGCGAAAGCAAGGCATTTTTAACCAAAGCCGCGGGCAACGAAAAATCTATAATCCTAGCTAAAACTTACAGCGGTTTTGAGATATATAAGGTTGAAAATAACGGCGATAACGTAATAACTAAGGATGAGGTAAAATATATAGGCTCCGTTAGCGCGCACCGCGACTTTAATCTTAGTGCGGATAACATCGTGCTGGCTACCGCGTCAAAAAGCATTAGCGCGGCGCAGTTTGCGACCGAAGCTGCAAAAGGCGCCGTCGGGCTAAATTTGCTAGATACGGCGGAAAACATAAAGCAAAATTTGGCGAATTTAATCTCAAACAAAGACAAAATAGCAAGCATTAGCAGCAGCGACAATAAGCCTATAAATTTAACCGCCTTGCAGTTAGGCGAGCTAAAAGGCAAATTTGCCCCTAGCCAAACGTTAAAAATAAGCGAGGCGCTAAAGGACGGCAAAACTGCTAACGCAGACGGGGGTAAATATATCTTTACTCTGGATAAAGACTATAAAATCTGGCTGCTGGATAAATTCGGCGCAGACTATAAGCTCTATTTTTAAATGGTTTTTGTTGGAAAGCAGATAAGCGGGGGCGATTTTAACCTAAACGAAAACGGGCAAAAAGCGACGCTGCAAGACGGCAAAATCTATAAAGCCGAGCTAAGCTTTACGCCGTCAAATCAAGGCGGCGGCGCAAATAGCGAGCTAGACGCGCTTAAAAAGGTATTTGAAGAGTCGTTTGAAAAAGGCGCAAAAGCTCTGCTCATCGCTAAAAACCTCAAGCAAGAGGGTAACTCGTACTCCTATAACTACGTCTATAAGATCGAAGACGACGGCAACGGCAAGCTAGACCAGAGCGACATCAAGCTGCTAGGCGTCGTAAATACAAATAACGGCTTTCAAAACAACTACGACATAACCGCGGCTAACGCGGAGCTGTAAACTATCTTGCGCCCCCTTGTTTGCCGATTTTGCTAAACATGTGGGCGCAATTTTTAAATTTAACGCAATTTTTCTAATCTTATAAATAAATTTTTTGTAAAATTAGGTTAAATTTTAGAGGAAAAAGTTATGGAAATACAAGTAAAAAATCTAGGAATGATAAAAGAGGGCAAGGTAGCCTTAAACGGTTTAACTGTTATTGCCGGAAGCAACGATACAGGAAAGAGCACTATCGGTAAAATTTTATTTGCTTTAACAAAAGCTAGAAATATTATAGTTAAAAACAAGGGTGAGTATTCATTTAAGACATTGGTTACGTGGATAAATCTGGTCTTTGACGGTAATGCCACGACCGGCAAATCAGAGGTTAAGATAGTTGATAGTAAAACTAGTCAGATAAAATTTGAGTTAAATTTTAAGGACGAAAATCGCAAAAACTTCATTGAAAAATTTAACCACGATCAGGAATTTGAGTTTTTTAAAGATGCTACCTTTATACATACGCCTATTGTTTTTGATTTAAGTAGCTTTTTTGTAAAGATACAAAATATAAAAAATAATATTGAAATGTATGATATGTTTAGTGGGTCTGCTAAAAAAACAAAGATGGATTTTGGATTTTCGTATCCGGTTACTCTCTGGGATCTACACACCAAAATTTATCAAGACAATCAATTCACAATTAAAAATACAACTTTGCTAGATGAAATAAAAAATACTATAAGCGGTCAAATAAAAAAGCAAAACGGTAAATTTATTTACTCAAAAAATATTGATGATGAAAATATGGATATAGATATAACCAACACTGCTTTTGGCATAAAATCATTCGGTATTTTACAGCTTTTAGCTGACAATGGATTTTTGCATAACAAAAATATCTTAATAATAGACGAACCGGAAAACCATCTGCATCCGGAGTGGCAAATCGCATATGCAAAAGTTTTGATAAAGCTCGTAAAGAACGGGATACGTGTATTGATAAACACTCATAGTCCCTACATGATACAAGCCATAAAGAAATTTAGCGATGAGGATAATGAAATAAAGGATAAAACAAATTTTTATTTAGCTCAGATATTAAGTCCTGGCCACCAAAGCGAAATTGTAGATAAAACAAGCGATCTAAACGCTATTTTCGCAAAACTAGCCAAGCCTCTCCACAACATCACTTGGGGCTAAAATGCTAGGCGAACTTTTTAAAATTTTACGAGACGAATATGGCGTTATTTTGTGCAAGATAAAAGACATACCTAAAAGCTGTTGCAAATATCTTGAATATGAAGTTATTGATTTTGATAAAATCAAAGATAAATATTGCGAATTAAACAAAACAAAACCATCATCATCTTGTGATTGCTTAGATATTAGTAAAGGTAGAATAGATTTTATAGAGATGAAGGGTTTTGAGGAGTTTAAAAAGCGCAAGCAACCCCTAGATGAAGAAAAAGTAGATGATCAAGTATCAAAATTTAACTTTGAAAAAAAGCTAAAAGATAGTTATGAAATTTTATACGAAATTTCAAAAAGATGTGAACTCAATTTAAATGATTTTAACAAAAGATATTTCATAGTAACCGATTTAGAGGCTGATACAAGCGGTATCATTGATCTTAATTTTACTCTTGGCGCTTTATCTGAAATTTCAAGCGATGATAGGTTGATATATAAAATTTTAAATGAAAAAATTAAACAGAATACCGAGCTAAAATGGCAACGTCCCATACTTGTGGATTGTTGTGGTTTATTAAAATATTTAGAAGGCAAATAATATTTGCTCCGGATTTCCGTCCACAAAACCTAGAAGAAATTTACGGTTAGGCTAATTTTATAGGTGTTTTTAAAAATTACTACTATACGAAATTACAATGGCTTGATTTTAGCGCGCCTATTATCTACTGCTTAAAAATTAAGATCAAAATCAAACCAAAGTAAAATTAGCCAAACCATAGACCAACCGTAATTTTACGTTGTGCTAAAAGCTGCGAACTAAAATCTATTTTAGTTGTTTTCAAATAGCAAAGGTGACATCACAACCAAGGAGTCGTACTGCCTAGGCCTCTTTTAAGCTGGCATTACGCTAGCGGCTCAAATTCGCCAGTTAAATTTGTTCTTTTACCGCATTTTATAAAATCGTAAATTTGATTTAGCCTACACCTTCTTCAAATTTAGCCTTAGGCTCAAGCTCTGCCCGCCGTTTCTAAAACCGCGCTTTTTAGCAAATTTACGCCGTTAGCGATATCGCTCCAGTTAGAAAATTCCGCCGGATTGTGGCTGATGCCGTCTTTAGACGGGATGAAGATCATCGCCGTAGGACACAGCCCGCTCATATGCATAGCGTCGTGCCCCGCACCGCTTGGCATGATTTCAAAGCTAAGCCCTAGCTGCTCGGCTTTTTTGGCGATTAGCTCGATGAGGCGGCCGTCCAGCGCGCACGGCTCGTCAAAGGCTAGCTGCTTGATCTCGCATTTGACGCCGCGCTGGGTTTCGATGCGCGAGATTTCGGACAGGATCTGCTCATATGCCGCTTCGCGCGTGCGCAGATCGATACCGCGCAGGTCGATTAGTAGCGTAGTTTCGCCAGGTACTACGTTCATGACGCCCGGTTTTACCGTGCAGTTGCCCGCGGTCGCTACCACGCCGTTTGCCGCGTTTTCGCGCGCGACGCTCTCGATGGCCAGTACTATCTGCGCCGCTGCGCAAAGAGCGTCATGACGGTACTTCATCGCGGTCGTGCCGGAGTGCTGAGCCTGGCCCTGTACACGCACGCTAAATCTGTGCGGCGCGGCGATGGCGCTCACGACGCCGATTTGGATGTTTTCATTATCGAGTAGAGGCCCTTGCTCGATGTGTAACTCAAAAAAGCTCTCGTAGCCAGGCGTCAAATTTTTAGCCTTTTCGATGTTTGCTAGATCGATGCCAAACTCGGCAAAGATCTCGCCTATCGCGCGCCCCTGAAAGTCGCGGACGTCTTTTAGCTTTTCATAACCCAGCTTGCCGCACATGACCTTGCTACCGAGCGTCGCGATGTTAAATCGGCTCGACTCCTCGCACTCAAAGACGACTAGCTCGAGCGGTCTGCGCGTCTGCACGCCTTCGTCGTTTAGGGATCTGATCAGCTCTAGCCCGCCCAGGACGCCTAAAATCCCGTCAAATTCGCCGCCGTTTATCACGGTGTCTAGATGTGAGCCAAACGCTACCGCCGACAGCTCGGGCTGGGTACCTTCGCGCCTGGCGAAGATATTTCCGATCGCGTCTATGCGTACTTGTAGTCCCGCTTCCTTACAGCGCGCGATAAATAGCTCCCTGGCAGCCTTATCCTCGCGCGTGTAGGCTAGGCGGCTCATCCCGGCGCCAAAGCTTGCGTCGTTTACGGCGTTTATCTCGCTAAAAAGCGCCTTAAGCCTATCTAAATTTATACTCATAGCTACTCCTTTTGGTTAAATTTAAGCCAATTTTAGCCGCTAGTTTTTAAATTTTAGCTTTAATATTTTTATTTAAGTATTTATTTGATTATTCGGATTTTGCGTTTCGGTTAGAGTCGGTAAAATTTATGAGCCGCGTATTTACGTTTGCTAAATTTACTCGGCCTCTTTTGCGCTAAACGCAAAATACCGCGCGTAATTTGCCTCGTCGTCTACGTCGCCTAAGCAAATTAATCCCTCGCTTTTGTCAAATTTTACTTCAAAGCCCGCGTGATTTACGCTCGTATCGGCGGTTAGAAATTTAAGCCTCGGCAAAGCTAAAAGCGGCGTAACGTCTAAAATTTGATTAAGGTCAAGTTGAATGTTTTCTAGCGCGCGGCAAAATTTAAGCGCCGATACGTCCGTAAGAGCGTTTTGGCTGAGGTATAGCACGCACAGTTTTGCTAGATTTGCCAAAGGCGAGACGTCCGCGATACGGTTATCGTCCGCGCGCAGGCACTCTAGCTCGCTAAGCTTGCCGATAGGCGCTAGGTCTTGGACGCCGTTTACTTCGATATTTAGCTCTTTTAGCTTCGCTAGCGCCGCAAGCGGACGGAGGTCTTGGATGCGGTTTCTATCCAGCCAAAGCTCGGTTAAATTTGCGAGGCGCGCAAGCGGCGAAACATCTGAAATATCGTTGCTTGAAAGCTTTAGCGATTTTAGTTTTTTAAGCTCGCTCAAAAACGAAACGTCTCTGACGCCGCAATCGTAAAGCTTTAGCGTCCTAAGCTCGCTAAGGCTTGCAAGCGGCGTAAAATCCGTGAATAAAACGCTAAAAAGCCGTAATTTTTTTAGCTTTTTAAATTTAGCTAGCGGCGCGGCGTCACCGCACGGAGCATCTAGATCTAGCGCCTCAAGTGAGCTAAGAGCGGGCAAATTTGAAAGATCATGCACGTTTTGCGAGCTGATTTCCAGAGATTTTAGATTTGCAAAATGCCCCAAATCCGCAAGGTCGCCGTCCGTAAATTTATCGCTGCAAAACTGCATTTTAGTTACGCCCGAAGCCGCCTCCTCACTCACGTAGTCGCAGTTGCCGACTCGGCACAGCAAGCCGCTCTTTTTTAGTCTGGCTTTTGCCTTTTGTTCCACGATTTTGCTTTTAAAATTGATAAATTCGCTCATTTTCTTGCTTAAATTTGACGCCTAAAATTTATACGAAACGCCCGTATAAACTACGCTCCGTATCTGCTGCGAACGATAGGCGAACGAGCTACTTCGTCCGAAAATCTCCTAGCGCCGGCTGTCGCGCTTAAGCCAAAACCGTTGTTAAATTCATAAGTCGCCGTGGCTCTGGCGCCTAGCGCGTAGGAGCTGCCAGGATTATAGACCGAAGTCACCGCGCCGCCTAGCTCGCTCACGTCCGTACCGAAGTAATAATCGCTAAGCTTTCGCGAAAATACGTCGTAAGTAACGGCAGGAATAAGCGAAAATCTCTGCGAGGCGGGCAAGAAATACGACGCCTCGGCCCCGTAGCTACCGCCCCGTCCGCCGCCCTGGGCGTAAACGAAGGTCTGGAAACCGCCGAAATTCGCCCCGAATTTGCCGCCGAGCGCCGTTTGATGCTCTCTGTCGCGGACGCTGCGGTACTGAGGTTTTAGTTTGCTCGACTTCACGCGCCAGCCGTCAAAAAACCGCGCATACGCGCCCGCAAATAGATTTTCGCTAAAATTATGCTCATAGCCTACTTCTAGGCCTCTAAGATAAAAGCCCTCGTAATAAGCCTCTATCTGGGGCAAAGGTACGGCGCTTAGGCGGTCCTTGGTATAAAAGAGGTCTTTTTGGACGGCTGCTCCGATGCCGATACTTACGCCGTTGGACTCCTCCTGCGCGCAGGCTAATGCGCCTAAAGCGCAAAGCGCGAATAGGTATTTTTTCATTTTTTCTCCTTAAATTTCGGTTTATCGCTTGGTTTTGTTTTAAATTTAGCTTCTTTTATGCCGTAGTTTGATTTTAGGGCCGTTTTGAAGCAGTCTTTTAAGACAAAGCCAAAGCGCAATTATCGCTTTTTTAGTCTTAAAATTTACTTGTTTTTTCTTTTTGCGCCTTTTGGCTCGGTATTTTACCGTAGCGCGCAAATTTAGCAAGCGATTTTGAGTTTGTTTGACTAAGGCTACTTTGCGGGCTAATCGGCAAAACTTTAGCAAACGAGGGTTAAATTTAGCCCTAGCCGCGATAAATTTATGGGTTTTTAGGCGACAAAATACTTAAATTTGCTTTGCGCCTTATTTACCGCTTGATTTCGCGCGTTTGGACGGTTGCGAGTTTGCCTAAATTTAATATAACGGCAAACTCTAGCCGCCTAAACCAACGGTAAACTCGGCATCATTAAATTTAG